>NZ_JAHLEC010000006.1 GCF_018861705.1 Clostridium psychrophilum
CAGATTCCGCCTCACGGTGGACACCCTTGTCTTAAGCTAACGGATGGCACTATCAGCCCCCGTATCGGACTTTCACCGACGAGTAAACGCCCATGCCAGGCACACTAAAAATAGACCATTGATTTTAAAAATCAGCAGCCTAAATTCATTAAATATATTATTTTGCTCTATTTTGTTCCTCTTGTTCTTCCTGCTTTTTCAATTTATATTCATAAAAAAGATTAAGTTCTTCTAACTTAGTATTAAAGTACTTAGTTGATATTTTTACTTGTGTTATATTCCCAAACTTATTTAAATCATCAAAAAACTTTTTGATGATGTTTTCTATTACTTCAACATTACTATATTTTACTTTATCAATTATCGAATCACACTCATCATTAAAAATTCTAAGAACTAGTTTGATCATATCATCTGTCATATCATTAACTACTTGATTGTCTTCTTCTACACTACCACTAATAATCCACTGCTTAAATTCTATAGCTTCTTTAGTTTTAATCATCTTCACTTGCTTTTCCCTAATTTCTTGAAGCATTTTCGATGATTTTTCTGAACTCATTAGTGTATATTTAGGTTTCGAAATTCCAAAACTTTGCATTAGAACCTCAGCATCTAAGTTCACAATTTGAGATTTTAAGTTATCTACACATGTTTTTACATTATTGTATTCTGTATTAAGTTCATCAATTGACTTGTTTTTAGTTTCAATTAAAGTTCCTAATTCATTAGATTTATTTTTAAGTTCATCCGCTTTAAGTCCAATTAAATCCTCATACTCTTGTTTTTTCTTATCGACATATTCATCATATTCTTTAGATTTATCTTCAAGCTCTTTGCTTTTTTGTTCAATTAGATTATCATATTCATTTGATTTTTGTTCAAATTCTCTTGACTGATACACAGCTTGGTTATTATATTCTGTTTTAAGATCTTTTATATCTTTAGTCTTTGTTTCAATTAAATTAGAATACCCTTCTAACTCCGATTCAAGTTCTTTAGTTCTAGACAAAATTTGACTCATTCCCATTTGAGTTGGGGTTAACTTTATATATTTTAAATTTTTATTTTCCTCGATTAATTTTTCAATCTCAGATTTATATTGTTTAGCATTTAGCGCATCCTTAATAGATGTAAGTATTGCCATTGGAAAACCCTCCTTATTTCTTTATTAATTTACATTATACCACAAAAAATTTACTCACTAATATGATAATTAGACCTAAAACAGCCTAATAATTATTTTACTAATTATTAAGCTATTAAAATTGCTATAAGTAATTCCTTACTTTTACATTTTTTTATGATAATTAAAACCTATATTTATCATTAATTAATTATATAATCATTAAAAGCTACTTTTGTTAAAATTTTTGCAATTGTAATTAGCTCTTTACATGTATATGTTTTAATTCATATTCTTTTGTAATGTACATTTCCTTTTGTTGAAAATACAACTGACTTAGACATACTATCAACTTGGAAATTTGCAAAGCACCAGACACCGCATAAGTTATATCCTTATTTAAACTTTTTGGCTCTAAATTATAATTATTTTCCATATTTAAAAATATAAATTCAATCTTATTTTTTAATATATCACAATTATTAAGTTTTATCTTTCCTTTTAAAAGAAGTGTTAGCAGTTTCACATGTAACCTTACTTCATAAAACAGATGTTCATATAAACCTTTTTTATCATTTCCTTCTCTGTGATATAAGCAAAAATAGTCGCAAGCAAAATGACATATGACTCCTAAGGATATTGAAAACTCCCTTATTGATATATTTTTACTCATTAATTCTTCTGCATATTTATTAACGCTATCCATACTTTCATCTAATGTATGTGAACACCCAACATCCTCATTATTAAAATCTGGCTTAATATTCCCATATGCAAAAGCAACTCTATCTAACTTAAAATTTATTTGGTTTGATATATACTTATATAAGATTTGAGACATGACTAAGTGGCTATCAACTATCATAGTATTACACCTCCTATGATTATATATTATATCAAAATTATGTAATTGTAATGTAATTTGAGTTAAGGTATTGTTATTTTCTAGTTAAATATAAAAATGAGCAATAGCTACTTTTAAATCTTATGAGACCTGGTAAAATGTTTATAACTTCCACCCTCACTGATTCTACATTTCAAAAGTCACAAAAAGAGATTATAATCTCTTTTGCTATTTGTAAAACATACACATAACTCTAATTATTGATTATTTCTGATACTCTTGGCGTAAATCCGTTTTCTGCCCAATCTTCTTTCATGGGATGAACCTTTTCTTTAATTCCATCTTCATTCTCAATTACAGAATTGCAAAATACTTCCTGACTATTAATTAGTTCCTTACCTCTTCTATCCACCCTTGTGTAAATTCCATCTTCATTCAAAATTCTTGCTTTTTAAGTGTCTAATAAAGATATTTCTAAAATTTTCTTTATTCTACGTCTAGCTTTTTTATCTTCAATTGGAAATAAAAGTTCTACTCTCCTGTCTAAATTTCTATTCATCCAATCTGCACTCGATAAATAAATTCCTTCTTGTCCATCATTATAAAAATAAAAAATGCGACTGTGTTCTAAAAATCTTCCTACAATACTCCTAACAGTAATATTTTCACTTACTCCTGGTACTCCAGGTTTAAAGCAACATATGCCACGTACTATTAAATCAATTTTCACGCCTGCATTTGATGCCTCAAATAAGGCTTCAATAATTTGCATATCAACTAGTGAGTTTACTTTTGCAACAATTTTACCTTTTTTACCTTTTTTAGAATTTTCAGTTTCTTCAAAAATCATTTGCAAAAATCTATCTCTTAATTGTAATGGAGCGAGACTAAATTTATATAAAGATGTTGGCTTACTATTCCCGGATAACATATTAAATAAGGCAGATGCGTCTGCTCCAAAATAGGAATTTGCTGTAAATAGTCCTATATCTGTATAAAGTTTTGCAGTAACATCATTGTAGTTTCCTGTTCCCATATGAACATAACGCTTAATTCCGTCTTCTTCTCTGCGAACTACGAGTAATATCTTACAATGAGTTTTTAGCCCCACAATACCATAAATAACATGACATCCTGATTGTTCTAATTGCTTCGCCCAAAGTATGTTATTACTCTCATCAAATCTCGCTTTTAACTCCACCAACACAGTAACTTGCTTTCCCATATCTGCAGCTTTAACTAAAGCTTTGATTATTGGTGATCTTCCACTTACACGGTATAATGTATGTTTTATTGCAAGAACATCAGGATCAACAGCCGATTGTTTTACTAACTCAACAATTGGATCAAATGATTCATATGGATGGTGTAATAATATATCTTTTTCTGCAATGGCTTTAAACATATTCTCATATTTCAATAAATATTTTGGATATTGTGGTTTTATAGGCTTATATTCTAACTTTTCATAACCCTTAATTCTTCCAATTTTCATTAAAAATGTTAAGTCTATTTGACCATTTATTATATACTCCTGCTCTTTTGATATTTCAAGCTCCCTCTCAAGAATTTCGAGTAGCTTACTGTTCATACCATTCTCTATCTCAAGACGTACAGCTTTACCCCATTTACGCTGTTTTAAAGATTCTTGAATTGCTTCGAGCAAATCTTCTGCACCTTCTTCATCTAAAGCCATGTCTGCATTTCTAGTAATACGATAGCAACCAGCCTCTATAATCTTGTGTCCACTAAAAAGGAAATTTAAATTCATCTTAATGATGTCTTCTAAAAAGATAAATGTCATTCCATCTTCATCTGGGACTTTTACAAGTCTATCCAAAACAGATGGAGCCTTTATTGTTGCAAATATATTTTCATCCTTGTTATCTTTAAGAAGAACTGCAATATTCAGACTTTTATTGGATATTAATGGGAAAGGGCTACTTTGATTAACAACCATAGGTGTTAATACCGGGAAAATATTTTTCGAATAATAATTTTCAATGTAATTAATTTGCTCTTCACTTAAATCTTTAGGTTTCAAGAGTTTAATATTTTCTTTTTTTAAACTTTTTTTTAATGAGCGATTGTAACAGTTAAATTGGTCGTAAACAAGGCTATGTACTAATATTCCTATTTGTTTCATTTGCTCAATTGGCGTAAGTCCAGATGGATCTTTTTTATCAAATTCAGCTGTAATTTGATCCGATAGTGAACCAACTCTAACCATAAAAAACTCATCAAGATTTGAACTTACAATAGCTGCAAATTTTAACCTTTCAAACAATGGATTATTTGTATCCTGTGCTTCTTCAAGTACACGTTCATTAAACTGAATCCAACTTAATTCCCTACTAATAAAATATTTAGGCAATGAATAGACCTTCATTTTCCCTCTCTCCTTTTATATTATCGGTTTTACACCAATTACTTCTTCAAAAAAATCCACATATTTAGAAAAATTCCATTCTTCTAAAATAAGATCACTGTCAGATTTCAGATTAAAAAACAATTTATCATTAGTTGATTGTAATTTTAATTCTTTTATCTTTTGCATGTGTGATATGTCTAAAGCTTCTGATAACTTTAGTATTGCAGCTAATGTAGATACAACCATTTTATTTCTATCACTTAAGTATCTATAGTTATTATGATTTTCTGTAGGGTTATCCTCGCAGTGGTACCTTGCTGCAGTTGCTATAATCTCAAGTTCTATATCTGAAAATCCTATAATACTCTGGGAGCTTATTACATTATAAGAATGTAAACTATGATTATTTGTGCTTATAAAAGTACCTACATTATGGAGTATAGCCGCAACCTGCAAATAAAGTCGTTCTCTATCACCTAACTTATGTAACCTCCTAGTGTTATCAAAAATTTCAAGAGAAAATTTTTCAACGAAAATTGCATGTTCTTTATCAATTTGATATTTTTCGCCTATATACCAAACAGAGCTAATAATATCATTTATTAATTCTTCTTTTCGTGATATATTTAATATTTCATCGGATAAATCATATAAAATTCCTTGCCTCAGCGATAACTTAGGAACTTGAATTCCCTTTGCCTTAGTTATTTTAAAGAAGCAATAAAAAATTAGTATGGAAGGAAGCAGGAGTTCTGCTGTTTGATTAGATAGACCAAATGTGGTCTTAATTTGGAAATTATCCATATCACCAATTTCTTTTGCTAATTCTATTAATTCTTCTTTTTTAATGAAATAATTTTTTTTACTAATTCCTTTCTTTTTCCTTATAATTCCACAAATTGTATTTAGTTCTCCACCTAAACCCAAAAATTGATAAATATCAAATTCTTGTATTTGAGGTTTTAATGCATATATCTTGCTTTCTATATACTGCTCCATAGTTTCTGGGAATTCAATTGTCTTTGTTTCTAAATCTAATAAAGCTTCTTTTATTCTTAGTGGTCCAACCTTAACATGCTCAGTTAATTTTAATTTACCATATTTATATATTGCTATCTCTACTGCACCAGAGGTAATATTAACAATTAAAGATTGTTCCGATTTTTTAATATCTATCAAACTTAAATTATTGCTGACAGCCTTTAACATAAAAAATTGCTCTTCTGCAATATTTATTAACTTTATATTTAAGCCTGTTCTTAGTCTTATTTGTTCTAGAACATATTGTTTGTTCTCAGCTTCCCTAATACCACTGGTTGCTACCGCTTTATAATACTTTATTTTATAGTCTTTCATAAGCCTCACAAACCCTTTTAGATCATCGCAAGTATCATGTATTGTTTGCACGGATATTTTAGTTAATGAAAATGTATCTTTGCCTATTTTAGTGGGTTTCACTACATCTTCTAAAATTTTTACATCACCTAACATATTTATTTTCCCAATTGTCATTCTTAAATAGTTAGTGCCTACGTCAATAGCCGCAATTATTTTCCACGCTCTTGCGATGCCCATAAAAACTCTCCTTTGTGTATTAAGATTAACATATTTACATATATTATATTACTATAACCCTTGTTTTTATACAATAATCTGCATTTAATTTAACCCAATCTTAACGCTATCAAAATATACTATAAGATGATGATTTTAACTAACACTTGCAAATACCATTAATATTATCTATTATAGTTATGTATTCTATAACAATTCACTTTCTAAAGGAGAATGACGATGAAGAAAATAGGAATTATTGATATTGGTTCAAATTCAATACGTCTAGTAATTGTTCAAATAAATAAAGATAACTCTTTTAGTATAACGGATGAAATAAAAGAAAGTGTTCGTTTAGGCAAAGATATGACATCTAACGGAAGTTTAAATTCTTTTAGAATTGATAAAGCCATTTATACTTTATCTTTCTTTAAAAGGTTATGTATTATTCAAAATGTAAGTGAAATTTTAGCCGTTGCAACAGAAGCTGTCCGTAAAGCAACTAACCAAAAAGAATTTTTAAACCGTGTTAAATTAGAACTTTCTATAGATATTAGAGTTTTGACTGGTATAGAAGAATCCTATTATGATTATTTTGGAGCTATTAATAGCATGGATTTTTCTGATGCACTTATAATGGATATTGGAGGAAGTAGTTCAGAACTTATTTTAGTCAAAAACAGAAAATTAAAAAATTCAATTAGTCTACCTTTTGGTGCTATAAACCTTACAGAAAAATTTTCACTTCTAAAAGTTATGAATGATAAAAGTGAAACTGCCATTAAAACCTTTTTAATTTCACTATATAAAGATATTCCTTGGTTAAAAGAGGTTAAAAATGTACCTATTATCGGAATTGGTGGCACTATAAGAAATATCGGTAAACTTCATCAAAAAAAAACTAACTATCCTATAGATAATCTGCATAATTATATAATTCCTACGAATGAAGTTATTTCTATCTACGATGCAGTTAAAATTAAAGATTCCTATCAAAGAAAAAAACTGAAGGGACTTTCAAAAGAACGAGCTGATATTTTCGTTGGTGCTACCGCAGCTTTAGTAACATTAATTGAGTATCTTAATATAAAAGAACTCCATGTTAGTGGAAGTGGACTCCGCGATGGCTTAATATTTGAATACATCTTTAAGAGCAATATACCTTTAATTGATGTTCTTGATTTTTCTCTAAAAAATCAATTACTCAATTATAAAATTGACCTTAACCATCCAAACCACGTATGGATGTTAACACAAGCCTTATATAATGGACTTAATTCTATTGCCAACATTACAATAAATCCCTATAAAATTTTAAAAACCGCAGCTATGCTTCATGATATAGGGATTCTAATAAGTTATTTTGACCATCATAAGCATTCCTCTTATATGATTGCAAACTCCAAAATTAATGGACTTACTCATAAAGAACAACTAATGGCATCATATATAGCTGCGCTTCATAGAAAAAATGAATTTAAAATAGACTTAAAATTATACCAAAATCTTATTACTAAACAAGACTTGGAAATTGTCGATAAGCTAAGCATATTATTGCGCATTTGTGAAAGTTTAGATAGATGTTTAAATGGTAATATAAAGATGGTTAGTTGTATCATAGAATTAGATACCGTAACTATCTCTGTTGATGCAAAAGCAGACCCAATACTAGAAATAAGTGCAGCCGTTGATTGCTCTTCATCATTTAAAAAAATATACAATAAAAAGTTAGTTATTAGATAAATAATATAAGCATGTTATCCAATTTCTTTACATATGATTAATATGGTAAAGGGGGTTGACATGCTTAATATTTCAAACTATTTAACCTACGAACAACTTTTTAAAATAATAGATAAATATAATTTATTTGACATAAAAACTCACGAAAAAAAAATTTCAAATTATGCCCTGCGTATATATGATTCATTAAGTCCATTCAATGAACTTAATGATGTAGAAAGAAATCTCCTTTATTACAGCTCAGTTCTTCACGATATAGGTTACTTTATTAATAAAGAAAACCATCATCAACATACACAATATATTATCTTAAAAGAGCCACTTTTTGATAACATTCCTAAAAATCTTAGAAATTCCTTAGCCATTATTGCAAGTGGTCATGGAAAATATATCGATGATTGCATATATTCTTATTCGTGTAAGGAAAAAGTCACACTTCTTAAACTAATATCTCTGCTTAAAATTGCAGATTCTATTGATCATAAACATAATCTCCATGTTTCACTACAAAAAGTTGAAATGAAAAATGGAACCTTAATCATTAAAATTAAAGGAGAATATTGCGCCCTAATAATAAAAAAGATTAAAAAAAAGTCCTCCTTGTTTACAGAAATATATCATATACCTGTCTATATTAATTGATCATAAAAGGCGCCTACTTACAAGCAGGTGCCTTTTTATTAATACTCTTTGTTATAATAAGATGATATACAAATATATTATTTTTATATGTAGTTTACTAGCTTATTACTTACGAGACTGTTTTTTTTATCTTCATTAATAAAAATACGATATAGAACACTATCATTAATTAATGTTTGTACACAAACACCATCAGAACAAACCAAATAGTTCTTACCCTGAAACTCAAACTTATTTTCTTTATCCTTAACAGTATTAATCATAAGTTTATTAAATGTACTAACCTTTTTAATAGAAGAACTTTTATCAGAATCAATTATCATAACATCGCCCCTTATTAATTTTTATATCATTTTCATTTTAACATTATTTTTTATAATATACCATACTATAAATTAATTAAGAAATTCTATCTATATTCAAAAGGATATTAATAATCAGAAAAGATGTACTTACATATTGTCTAACACTTGTAAACATCCTTCAAGTTATTACATTATATATTTAGTTCTTTCAGAAACAAAAATGCTAACATTAGAGCATACAGATTAAAAAATATAAATCTGTATACTTTATTGTTAGCATGTCAAATTGCCTTAAGATATATTTGTTTATACTTTATATATATTTAATAATTATTCTGGTTGCTACAACTATTTCTAATAATTAATTGCGTTTTTAACGCAATTCTACTAACTTTCTGATTACTATCAGCAATTAGATTCAAAAGCATTTTTGATGCATTTTCCCCAAGTGAATACATATTTTGATCTACTGTTGTAATCTTAGGTTCAACTATACTTGATATACAAATATTATCAAACCCAATTATAGACACATCTTTTGGCACATCAAATTTCAATATTTTACAAGCATTCAAAACTCCAAGCGCCATTAAATCATTACAAGCAAATACTGCTATAGGCGTTTGTATTTTTTCAAGTTCTTTGCTCATTATGTTCATTGTACCATTAACACAATCATAACTATTTCCTTCACCAATATCTATAATTTTCTTATAAGCAATTAAATTATTTTCTTTCATAAAATCATTATATACTTTTTCTTTTATGTCGTATGAATAACTTTCTTTTCCCCTTACAAATATTATATTTTTATGACCCATTTCTAATAAATATAACATAGCCTGTTTTGCACCACTTGCCTCATCATTAAGTACAAAGTTACAATTAATGTTGGTATTATATCCATTAATTGATACAAGAGGTATATCTTTACTCACCGTTTCATAAAACCCATTTTTCATATTTTCCGTTTTAGGGTCAATAATTATAATTCCATCTACTTGCCTACCCATAAGCGATTTTACATATTTTATTTCTTCTGCTGCATTGTCATCAGTATCACAAAGATAAATTGAATAACCATTTATTCTAAGTTCATATTCTATAGCTTTAATTACAGTTGGAAAGAAAAAATTATTTATGCCTGGAACTAAAATACCAATTGTTTTTGTATTCTGGCTAATTAACGATCTTGCTAATGTATTAGGACTAAAATTTAATTTTTTTACAGCTGCTTCAACTCTAATTTTAGTTTCCTCTTTAACAGGATAATTTTTATTAATAACCCTGGATACTGTACTCATAGAAACACTAGCTTCTTTTGCAACATCTCTTATATTAACTTTCATTTTTGCCTCCCTATAAAGTCAGAAAATTTACACATATTATATTTAACCAACTAACTACTCATATGTATAAATACTACTATTTAAATTGAAATTTGTAAAGAGAAAGCTGCCTCAATTTTTGTCTTGAGGCAGCTTTCTAGTATTTATAATGCTTTAATTATTAACTCAAATTAACTTTATTTTGCTAATGATGCTTCTAATTCTGCTACTATTTCAGCATGTTTCTTTTCTGTTAATTTTATTTTGAATAAGAAGATAACACCAGAGATAATCATTAATGCTGCTGGCAAATAGAAAGCCCACATTTTGAATGTTACAATACCTTGATGTGTTATATCCCGTGCTTGTGCATCTCCAATCATACCACACGTTACTGATATGAAACCAACAATACCATTAGATAAAGCACCTGCGAGTTTATCTAATAATGGACGAAGAGATAAAGTTACTGCTTCATTACGAACTCCATTTTTCCATTGTCCGTATTCAACTGAATCACTGATTGTCATAAGCACTGCTAGAAAAATTAATTGGTACGGAAAATAGAAGAATACTAGGCCTATAATAATAACTGACATTGAACTTGGTGATACTACGGAAAGTGTCAAATATCCAATTAGCATTAATACAATACCAATTATATAAACGTATTTTCTTGAAATAAGTTTAGTTATAGTTGGGTAAAGTGGAACAGATACGATGCCACAAATTGCAGCTACAATACCTACAATTGAAAAGGCTGCTAAATTACCAATTACATATTGGAAGTAAAGCATTAATACTGCTGTTGTAGCTACATAAGCAATAGCAAATAAAATATATGCTAATGACAACCACATTAATTGGTCATTTTTAGTAAGTGCAGTAAAGACGTCTTTAAGTGAAGTTTTACCACTTTGCTTACGTAAAGCACTTTCTTGTTCTTTTGTTCCAAAAGCTACAATCCAACTTGTAACACCGTAGATTAATGCAGCTATTAAACCAAATGCAAACCATCCACTAGCTCCTTGACCTGAGTGACCAGTAGCTACTAAAGTAAAGAATGAAACTATAGGAACTACTGCTAGTGTTGTTCCGTTTGCACCTAATGATGAAGCAAAACGGCCGAATGTTGCTAATTTCCCACGTTCTGCCGAATCTTCACTAAGTGCAGGAATTATTGACCAAAATGCTATATCTTTAAACGAATAAGAACAGTCTAAAATTACGAAAACAAGGATAAATACAACTGTAAATAAAGTTTGGTTACCTGTTGCTAGTCCAAAGAAGTTAGTAAATAGCAGTGCTAAGCAAATTGCACTTATTGTTCCACCAATACAAAGCCATGGACGAAATTTTCCCCATCTAGTCTTAGTGTTATCTATAATACTACCAATAATTGGATCAAAGACGATTTCAACTAGTCTTATACCTACAACTAATGAGGTAACTAACCCTATCATTTTCATCTGAGTTGCCTTTGGAGCACCTTCAAACATAGATTTTGTAACGAAAATCATGAAATATGTTGATAATGTTGCATAAAAAATATCATGGCCAAATGCACCTGCTGCAAATGAAAGTCTTTGTGTCATTGGTTTAATTGGTTTCATTTGTTTAATTGATTTCATTTTTATTTCCCCCTATATATTTGATAGTATTAACACTATCTTTGTTTTATTTATTTGAATTCTTGCCTTAGCAAAGGTTTAAATTACTTTTATAATAAGAAAACAATATTGAAATGATTTTCTCAACATCAGAATCATTTCTGTCCTCAAGAAAATCTTGTACAATTATTCTACCCTATGAACCCCTTCACCAATTCCTGTGGAATAAAATGTTGGTTCGTATCCAATTCTCTTTGTATATTCCCTTTTTACTCTACTCGTAAATAAATTTACTTTGTCTTTTTCAACTATTGCAATTGCACATCCTCCGAAACCTGCGCCTGTCATCCTCGCCCCAATACAACTATCACTAAATAATGCTTCTTCTACAATAGCATCAAGCTCTTTTCCTGTAACTTCATATAAGTTTTTTAATGAATTATGTGATTCTACAAGTAGTCTCCCAAATTCAATAAGATCTCCATTATTTAAGCAATTAAATGCTTTAATTACTCTTGCATTTTCATATACTGAATGTTTAGCTCTATTTTTAATTTTCTCATCAGTAAATAAATATTCAAGCTTATCAAATTCTTCTGGTTTTAATTGACATATATCTTTTACATCTTTCACTTTTTTAATTACTTCCAACGCTTTTTCACATTCAGATCTTCGTTCATTGTATTTTGACTCAGCTAGTGCACGCCTCTTATTAGTATTCATAATTACAATTTCATAGTTTAAAAGGTTTACAGCCGCATAACTATATTCTAATGTTTGGCAATTTAAAAGAATAGCTTTTGCTTTTTTACCCATTCCAATTGCAAATTGATCCATAATTCCACAATTAACACCAACAAAATCATTTTCAGCCTTTTGTGACATTTTAACTATGTCAATCATGCCAATGCTATTATCATTAAATAGATTGTTAATAATTACTCCTGTAAGAACCTCAAGCGAGGCAGAAGAAGATAAACCTGCTCCATTTGGTATATTACCACTTATTAAAATATCCATTCCTTTAACTTTGTATCCTTTATCAAGCATTATCTTTATTACACCTTTAGGATAATTAGCCCAGTCATCTATAACATCATTTTTCATAGGCTTGTCTAAATCCGACTTAACCCTTAAATCAAAATTTGTTGAAGCAAAATTAATTTTATTGTCATTTCTTACTTTCACTAATCCATAAGTTCCGAAATCTAAAGCGCATGGAAAAACGTATCCACCATTATAATCAATGTGCTCTCCTATAAGATTAATTCTTCCTGGTGAGAAAAATGTAGCTTCACTATCTTCTCCATAAATTTCTGTAAATGTCTCATGAAGTTTTTTAATATCCATAATGTATTACCTCCAAAGTTTTTAGTAAATCATTTTTTAATAAACTAACAGCTTAAAAAGCTGTTAGTTTTGTTTATTTAAATTTGTTTAGTTAATTTATATTTCTCATATGCTGTTCTTAATTCGATTGCTGTTTCTTCAACTGCTGTAGGGTTACATGCAGCCCAGGCACCCATTTCAGATGAAGCATAGTATTTTATTTTCTCTTTAGATCTAAGTGGTGGATAAAATTCCACATGAAAGTGATAATAATCATCATAATTACCATATTCCTTGGAATTTACAGGTGCTTGATGTATACACATCATATAAGGAAACTTCTTATCAAATAAGCAATCAAATGTCCCAGAAACTTTCTTTAATATATCTGCAAAATTTTCTTTTTGACTCTCATTAAAGTCAGTCATTTTGCTTAAGTGTGTTTTGCTTACAATAAATATTCCATAAGGATAATCTGTAAAAAATGGCAAGTATGCTAAAAAGTCTTCATTTTCCATAATTATTCTTTTCTTAAATTCTATTTCTTCCTTATTCATTTTACATATTAAGCATTCATCATTTTCTTTGTAATATTCTCTACATGAATCCAGTTCAGTTTTTATTTTTAAGGGCATTTGTGAATATGCGTATATCTGCCCATGAGGATGAGGCATTGTTACTCCTACTTCTGCACCTCTATTTTCAAATTCAAATATATATTTTACTCTTTCATCTTTACTTAATTCAGTAAACCTCTCGCACCATAAATCTACAAGCTTTCTTACATGTGGTAATGGAAGTTCACTCAAAGTTTTTGTATGCTCTGGTGAATAAAGAATAACTTCACATTTTCCGTAAGCTTCTTTGATTTTATAAAATTCTGAACCAACATTATCAGGAACTGGTGGTTCTTTGGATAATGCTGGGAAATCGTTATCATATTCTTGTACATCGTATACATCTGGGACTTTACCAGATCCTGGGCAAAATGGACACCAATCCTTTGGCATTTGTGGTCTATTCTGTCTATTTGATGCAACCATTACCCAATCTTTTAATAGTGGATTCCATCTTAATTCTGCCATTTTAATCATCAACCTTCCTTTAGAAAACCTTTTCTATTTTTAAAATTTAATACGTACTTTTAGAAGTACGTTTATTTATCTTATAATATCTATATGAAACCATTTGTAATACTTTTAGAAAACCTTTTCTTTTATGATTCTATCTTAGCATAATTGTTTTAATATTACAATACTATTTTGTTTATATTTTTAATAATTAATAATTATCACATTAATTTCATTGAAAGCTTAAAGATTATTAAAAGTCAAAATAAAGTTAAAAAGATAGTAAAAACTCATTTAGAGTTTTTACTATCTTTTTAACTTTGTAATATAATAAAATTCTATTTTAAATTTACTAATAGTTCTCCGGCCTTTACCTGTTGTCCTTCTTTAACATTAATTGCCTCAACAACACCTGTAGCTGATGCAATTACTCTAGTTTCCATCTTCATAGCCTCAACAACCATTAATTGTTGATTTTCAATTACTTTATCTCCTTCTTCTACAAGAATGGATAAAACAGTTCCTGGTATTGGAGACCCAACTTCTAAGGGATTTGATGAATCCGCCATTTGTGACATTGTAAAATCTTGAACAGCTTTGTTATTTTGATCTTTAATTTTTATTTCACGTCTATTTCCATCGACTTCGAAAACAAGCACTTTATTACCTTCTAAATCCAATTTACTAATATGAAGCAATTTTATCATGTGTGTTTTTCCAGGAGCAACTTCAGCCTCACAAGTTTCACCCTCATTAATTCCATGAAAATAAACATCACTGCCAATTCTACTTAAATCACCATATTCCTGAATATATTTGATATAATTATCGAATACATCTGGGTATAATGAATAACTTAATATATCTTTTCTATCTGGCGTCATATTAAATTCTTCCTCTAAATGTTTCTTAATCTTTTCAAAATCTTCATCTGGAAGCAATTCACCTGGTCTACAAGTAATAGGCTTCTCACCCTTTAGAACTAATTTCTGAAGCTTTTCTGGAAATCCGCCCATTGGTTGACCCATCATCCCTTTAAAATATGATACAACTGAATCTGGGAAAGACATTTTAATTGCTTTCTCATATATATTATCTGGTGTAAGATCATTTTGGACCATAAATATAGCAAAATCCCCTACCATCTTAGACGACGGTGTTACTTTTACAATGTCCCCTACCATATCATTTACGACTTTGTACATTTCTTTAATTTCATTAAATTTATGTCCAAGTCCGAAACTCTCTACCTGAGGTTTAAGATTAGAATATTGACCTCCTGGTATTTCATATCTATATATTTCAGCAGATCCTGAATTTAAATCTGATTTGAATTGATCATAAACTGGTCTTACAGCATTCCAATAATCTGAAATGCCCTGAATTCCTCTAAGATCTATTCCAGTATCTCTATCAGTATTTTTAAGTGCTGCAACAACTGAATTCAAAGCTGGTTGACTAGTGAGGCCTGACATACTGTTAAATGCAGTATCTACAATATCCACTCCCGCTTGAGCCGCCATTAAAACTGTAGCAACCCCATTTCCCGTAGTATCATGAGTATGAAGATGAATAGGCATTCCTACCTCTTGCTTTAAAGCATTAACTAGTTTAAATGCAGCATGAGGCTTAAGTAGTGCCGACATATCTTTTATACCTAATATATGAGCTCCTGTTTTTTCAATTTCCTTTGCAAGCTTTATATAATAGTCCAAATTATATTTACTTTTTTTATCATTTAGTATGTCACCTGTATAACAAATACAAGCTTCTGCAACCTTACCGCTTTTTATAACTTCATCTATTGAAGTTTCCATTCCTTTAAGCCAATTTAGAGAATCAAATATTCTAAACACATCAACACCAGTATTTGCAGATTCTTTAATAAATTCACGAACTACATTGTCAGGATAATTTTTATAACCTACTGCATTCGCTCCACGTATAAGCATCTGAAAAAGCACATTAGGGATTTTCTTTCTAAGTTGTGTTAGTCTCTCCCAAGGAGATTCATTCAAATAACGATATGCTACATCAAAAGTAGCGCCTCCCCACATCTCAAGAGAAAACAAATTTGCTCCATAAACAGATGTTGCAGTTGCTATCTTTAACATATCCTTTGTTCTCATTCTAGTTGCCATTAAAGATTGTTGAGCATCTCTCATTGTTGTATCCGTTAAAAGTAGTTTATTTTGACCTTTAATCCACTTTAAAAGGCCTTCTGTACCCTGAAGATCTAATATTTGTTTTGTTCCGCTAAGTTTATTTGGCATTATAATTTTGGGAACCACTGGTACATCATAAAGTTTTTTAACACCATTTATTTCATTGACCATTTTTTCCCCAATGAATTTTAGTATTCTGTTTTCTTCATTGGCCTGCTTTGTAATAGAAATCAATTCAGGATTTTCTTCTATAAAATTAGTATTGCATTCACCCTTTAAAAAGGTAGGATGGTTCAGTACATTAATTAAAAAACCAATGTTAGTTTTTACTCCTGTAATTCTAGTTTCCTCTACAGCTCTTATAGACTTCTTTATAGCATCTTTAAAAGTTCTAGACCATGATATGTTTTTTACTAGTAGACTATCATAATATGGACTAATTATGGCTCCAGCAAAACCATTACCGCCATCTAGTCTTATTCCAAACCCAGAACCAGTTCTATATTCCTCTATTCTCCCTGTATCTGGAGCAAAATTATTAGAAGGATCTTCTGTTGTTATACGGCACTGAATAGAATACCCATTAACTTTAACATCCTCTTGAGAATTAATACCTATTTTCTCAGAATTTAATGCATAATCTTCTGCGATTAGTATTTGACTTTCAACTATATCAATGCCTGTAACCATTTCTGTAATAGTATGTTCAACTTGAATTCTAGGGTTCATTTCTATGAAATAATGATTTCCCTTAGCATCTACTAAAAACTCTAATGTTCCAGCACTTCTATAATTTACTGATTTAGCTATTTTTAATGCATCATTACAAATCTGATCCCTTTTTTCTTGTGATATTGAAAAAGCAGGTGTATATTCTATAACTTTTTGATGCCTTCTTTGAATAGAACAATCTCTCTCATGCAAATGAACGATGTTTCCAAACTTATCTCCTAGAACTTGTACCTCTATATGTTTAGATTTTTCAAGATATTTTTCTACATAAAGGTGATCGATACCAAATGCTTTTTTCGCTTCACTTTTAGCACTTATATAAGCGGATGATAATTCACTTGCTTCTCGCACAATTCTCATTCCTCGTCCACCACCACCTGCAACTGCCTTTAGCATAACAGGGTATCCACATTTTTCTGCAAGAATTTTTGCCTCATCTATTGTTTCAACTATCTTTTTATCTCCAGGTATAGTAGGAACTCCTACTGAATTTGCCACAATTTTGGATTTAATCTTGTCTCCAAGTTTATCCATCATCTCTGCAGTTGGCCCGATGAATTCAATCCCCGCTTTAGCGCATTTTATTGCAAATTCAGGATTTTCTGATAAGAATCCATAACCTGGATGAATGGCATCTACACCTTTTTTTAGTGCAATACTAATTATCTCCTCAATATTCAGATATGCCTCAACGGGTCCCTTATTTTTACCAATTAGGTAAGCTTCATCTGCCTTAGTTTTAAATAGCGAATATTTATCCTCATTGGAATAGATTGCAACCGTACGAATCCCAAGTTCATTACAAGCTCTAAAAACTCTTATTGCAATTTCTCCTCTGTTTGCTACTAATACTCTTTTAAATTTTTTCACTTTCATTACCCCCTGTTATAACCTTTAATTTCATATCTATGAATATAATCTCATATCTATGAATATAAATTCATTTTTTATTCATTAATCATTATTCATTAGAATACATGATTTTAAGCAAAAATGCAATTAAATAAAGACAATATTGCAATAATTTCATATTTTAATCTAATAATCGAAAAAAATAAAGCGGATTTCAATTTATTTAACTTATTTGCTATCTTCTCTAAGATCCTCAATAAACGTCTTTACATTATATTCCTTTGTAGCCCATGAAGTTACTAACCGTATAGCAGAATTTTCTTCATCAACTTTTTTCCATATAAAAAATGCATACTTTTCTTCGAGTTTATTTATTGTAACATTTGGAAATATTGGGAATATTTGATTTGTTGGTGAATCTATTAAGAATAAATACCCATATTTGCTTATCGATATTTTTAATAATTCTGCCATATCATTTGCATGTTTTGCTAAATCAAAATAAATATTGTCTTTAAATAGCTCTAAAAATTGTATACCAATTAGTCTTCCTTTTGCAAGTAATCCACCCTTTTGCTTAATGAAATATCTAAAATCTTCCTTAAGAAAATCACTGCAAATAACAAGAGCCTCCCCTAGTAATGCACCATTTTTAGTTCCACCTATATAAAAAGCATCAGCAAGGTTTGGTAAATCTGAGAACTTTATATCATTCTCTTTTGAGCATATTGCAGATCCGAGTCTTGCCCCCTCAATGTATAATATTATATTACTTTTCTTGCAAAATCCATATAAATCTTCTAGTTCTTGTTTTTTATATATGGTACCTATTTCTGTTGGATTTGAAATATAAACCATTTTAGGTTTTACCATGTGCTCATCATTATGCTCATCTATAGCCATTTGTATATGTTCAGGTTTTAGTTTTCCATCGGCTACTTTTATTGATATGATTTTGTGTCCTGTTGCCTCTATAGCCCCAGTTTCATGGACTAACACGTGTCCAGTATTGGCTGATATGACAGCCTCATGTGGTCTTAAAAAAGCTGAAATAGCTGTAAGGTTTGTTTGAGTTCCACCACAAAACATATGAATATCAACATCACTACGTTTTAATTTATCTTTTAATAACTTAATAGCGGCCATGCAATATTTGTCTTCGCCATACCCTTCTGTCTGTTCCATATTAGATTCAAATAAAGCTTTCAATATATTGGGGTGAGCCCCTTCACTGTAATCATTTTTAAAACTATACATAAGTTTGCTTCTCCTTTTGTTAACATTTACTTATTTGCATATCTAAATTAGGTTATGTTTTTTTACATTTTTAATTTTCTATATCTATTATATGCTGCCATTATTTCTTGCTTTCTAGGCATTGCTAAACTTCCACTTCCACCCTTTAATATATCCATACATATTAAGCCATTTTTTTCTATTTGACCAATTATATTATCTACCATGTTTTCAAAGTTTAATCCTTTATTCATAATACTTATTTCTGCCCATTTCATAATTAAGCCTATGGCATTTAATTGCTCACTATCAACTACTTGCTCAACTGCTCTTAAATCTATTTCTTCTCTATTAATAATAATAGTACTTAACCCCATTACCTTAATCTTGATACCTTTATCATTAGCTGCAATATTTCCAGTTCTCATCACTCTATTAAAACCTATATCTATTTTTAAATCTCTCTCATTAACTCTTTTTGTTATATTACCTAGGCTAAGTCTTTTAGCCTCTTTTGTAACATCTTTGACCTCATAATTATCCAACTGAATAACACAACCAGCAACATCAAAAAAGTCTCCTGAACTTCCTACTACAATTATTGTTGAAATCTGCTTTTGTTTATAAAGTGGTCCCACAATCTCAATAAAAGGTGTTATCGGTTCCTTTTCTTTAGACACTAATTTTTGCATTAGCTCATCTCTCATCATGAAGTTAGTAGCTGAAGTATCCTCATCTATTAAAAATACATTTGATCCGCTTTCTATTCCTTCAATAACACTCGCAGCTTGTGATGTACTTCCGCTTGCATTATGTGTGCAAAATTTTTTTGTATCTTTCCCATTGGGTAAGTTACTTATAAATAATGATATATCTGTATTTGTTATGCATCTGTTATCCTCTGCCCTTACTTTTAAAGCTGAACCCTCAGTTATAACAAACTCTCTGCCATCCCCTTCAATATGATTATAAACTCCAAGCTCTAAAGCTTTTAATAATGTAGATTTTCCATGGTATCCTCCTCCTACAATAAGAGTTATGCCTTTTTTAATGCCCATCCCACAAATTGTGCCATGACTCGCTGTTTCAAATTTTACTTCTAGTTCCTTTGGTGAAATAAATGTACTGCCATCTTTTAATGGTTTTGTGGATACACCACTCTCCCTAGGTAGCATTGATCCATTAGCAACAAATGCAATAAGTCCCCTACTTGAGAGTGACCTTCTTATACATTCCTGATCCTCAACAAGATTAACCCTATTGATTAATTTTTGTTGATTAATATTTTTATACATTAATGAATTTTCAACTATGTTTGGAATTATATTATATAAGATTTTTTCCAGTTCTCTTGATAAAACACTTCTTCCTCTTGCAGGAAATCCGACATAAAATCTCGCTTCTATTTTAGAATCATCTATAATTACTGAAGTTCTATTCAATATTTCTTGTGGACATTTGCTTATAGCTATTAATCCACTTTTGCCAGATCCATTCACCTTTTGAGAATATTTATGCATATTATAATAAAATTCTCTTGTTAAGAAATCTGCCGTTGCAACGTTTTTAATAACAGTATCAAATATTTTCTGTGGAAACTTAGCAATATTCTGATTTACTATTACTCTAATTCTTGATGGTGATGCAAAAGGGTCTCCTTGAACATGATCTATAGAGAGTATATAGTTTCCAAAATCATACTCTCCCGCTAATTCCTTATACATTCTGTAGCTTTTCCCATCAATTCTATCTAAATCTTTTTTTAACATTCCAGAATTCTTCATATATGTATTTCTCCCTTTATAGCTTTATAAAATAGTTTTTCCCTCCTATTATATAAAGAAGTTACCAAACCATGATTCCCTTGTTTAGTAACTTTATAATCTATTATGCATTTTTTAGTTATTTTAATATATCTTTTATTAATTATACACATCTTTAATTATTGTATCAACATTTGTGTAAAATTCATCGCATAATTATTTTGTTTGAAATCTACTTTAGTAAAATCAAAAAGAGAGTTTACACCCTCTCCCTAAGTTGATATTTCATCTAAAATTTATTCTATACTATCTGTGAATTTTATAGTTCTATATTTAGTAAAATCTAACCATTTATTCGCAAAATTCTCATTCATGACTTTTTTATACTCATTAATATATGATGATAAATCTTTTTGTGATGTTAGTTTAATTCCGAACCCTTTTTCATTAATGGTAGTTATACTCTCATATGAATAATTTTTTACAGCTATAACACCAATTAACTTACCATTTCTTATTTTAGCAACAAGACTAGAATTTAATGCTATTACATCAAAATCTTTTGTATATTCATAACTTTCTCCAAGGAAGGGCACATTATCTCCAACTTTATATTGGGTGGCCTTTATCAATTCCTTTTTAATTTCAAGAGCATTAATATCAAAATAATATTCATCAAAACAATTAATTGGAAGTTTAACTTCTTCGAAATTAAAACTGGTTTCTATTACTCCATCGGACTCCGCAACTCCAGCAATAATTCCTCCACCACTTACATCATAACCATCTACTATTACAAATCTACCCGTGTTTTGGTTATCTGCAAATTTATCAAAACATATTTTTTCCTTCACCCTAATAGTAACATCAGCTACATCATTAGTTTTTGCCTCAAGTGCATTTTTATAAGTTCCTAGAGTGCTTGCATCTATAACTTTATTAAATGATACAACTTCGCACTCAACTTCTTGAGTTACAAGTTTTATCTTGTATTTTTTGCCCTTTACTAAGCTATTTTTCCCCATCCAAAATATATTGGTATTAAAAAGGTCAGAAACAATAGGAGCATTCTTAATGTGTGAAATTATCTCTCCTCTTTTATTAAAAAACTCATCTTCAAATGTAATACCAACAGACATTCCTGCACTTACCTTATTTACCTTATCTTTTTCTACAAAAGCTTCTATACTCTTCACCTTTGTAGTTCTGTTAGATGGGGAAATAAGAATTTCATCACCAATCTTAAGGCTACCTGCTTCAATTCTTCCTGCAATTATTCTCCTATCGTCAAATTTATAAACATCTTGAATTGGAAATCTTAATGGCTTTGCTTCAAGTCCATCTTCCTGAGTAAATAAATCTAATGCTTCAAGAACGGTTTCTCCATTATACCAAGATAATTTTTCAGATTTTGTAGTTATATTTTCTCCATAAAATGCTGAGATTGGAATGTATCCTATAGGATGTACTTTTAAATTTTTCAGGAATTTATTCATCTCATTTTTTATAACATTAAACTTCTCCTGGCTGTAATCAATAAGATCCATTTTATTAACTAAAACGTACACCTGTTTAATTCCGAGTAATGATAGAATATAACCATGTCTTTTAGATTGTTCTTGAATTCCCTCTTTAGCGTCTATTATTAAAAGTGCGGCTTCAGCACTAGCTGCACCTGTAATCATGTTTTTAAGAAATTCTACATGTCCTGGTGCGTCTATAATTACATAATCTCTTTTATCAGTATGAAATTGAAGTGAAGTTGTATCTATTGTTATTCCTTGCTTTTGTTCTTCTTCGAAAGCATCTAATAGATACGCATACTCAAAAGGTTTACCCGTTTCTTTAGCAATTCTTTTAACTTTATCAATTGCACCCTCTGGCAATGATTTTGTATCATACAATAATCTTCCAATTACTGTAGACTTACCGTGATCTACATGTCCAACTGCAACTATTCTTAATTGTTCTCTTGTTTTTCCCATTAGTAATAAACCCCTCCCTTACATGTATCCATCTTTACGAAGTTTTTGCATAGCATAAGCATCCTCTTGATCTTGAGCCCTGCCTGCTCTTTCTCCTGTTGTAGTAACCTTTAGCTCTTCAATTATCTGATCAATTGTTGTTGCATTAGACTTTATCTTGCCTGTACACTCAGCACATCCAAGGCTTCTATATCTCTCACCGTTTTTTGCAAAATACAAATCTATAAGCGGTATTTTTTCTCTCTGTATATATGACCATATATCAATTTCATTCCAATGAAGTATTGGATGAACCCTAATATGATTTCCTTTTGGAAAATCAGTTTTAAATTGGTCCCAAAGTTCTGGAGCTTGATTAGTGTAGTCCCATTCGGACTCCTTATTTCTTTCACTAAATATTCGCTCCTTTGACCTGGAACCTTCCTCATCACTTCTAATTCCTAGAATTAATCCATCAAATTCATAATTTGTGACTACCTGTTGCAGTGCATCTGTTTTTAATGCCTTGCAACAAACAAGTCTTCCTTTATCCGGCCCCATACCTGCGTCTATAGCTTCCTGGTTTGTGTGTACTATAAGATCAATATTAAACTCTTTAGCAATTTTATCTCTATATTCAATCATCGCAGGTATTTTATGTTTTGTATCTACGTGGATAAAAGGGAAAGGAGAATGTCCGAAAAATGCCTTCTTAGATAACCATAATAATACTGTTGAATCCTTTCCAATTGACCATAACATTCCAAGTTTACCTAACTTCTTATAAGATTCTCTTAATATGAAAATACTTTCTGCTTCTAATGTATCTAAATGATCCATAATTTAACCTCCCTAATATTTATTAGCCTCTGCTACATTTGTTGTAATAATTATCTCTTCATTATTTGGTTTAAAAATGTGCCAATGAAGAAGATTTTTATCTTTTTTGGTGTTTAAATAAGTTCCTTTGCCTCCAATATCAACGCCCAGATAATAATTTATGGCGGCTACAGGACATTCTTTAAGACAAGCAGTACAACCCCAACACTCCTCGGGATATTTTATAAAAGCTTTTGAGTCATCATTTTTAAATATAAGATTTCCTGGGCAAACCTCTAAGCATTTGCCACACCCCACGCATTTAAGTCCATCTATTTTAATGCTCATAAACTTCATCTCGCTTTACTAAGTTTCTAAAGACAACTTGAACCTTCCCATCTTTGTAAATTGTATTGACATATTTAAGCAAGTTTTCATCTTTTTCTTTGTAATCTGCATTCTCCCCATAACATTTCCAGCGGGTTTCTTTCCTTGTTAGAAGATGAACTATTAACACTTTGCAAACATACAATCTATCAATAACTTCGTATATCTGAAGTAGTTCTCTCATGCTTTTAGCCCTTAATTTATTTGAAATTACTAAAAGCTCCTCTATTTTTTTACTAGCAATTTTTAACCTTGTAGTGTTGTAAACATAATTTTTAGATATACCACCTGCATACTCGTCCATTACCTTTTGCATAGCCTCTTCAACGTTATTTATACAAAATGCACTTTTCTCATCTTTTAGAAAAGTTTCTAGTACTTTTTCTTTAGAACTTATTTCTTCTTGTCCTATATACTTATTTTCCTTATTCTTTATAAATTTGGTTGCAGCATCTGCTGCAATTTCGCCTTCTACAAAACAACCAGTTACATATTTTTTAGGACTTCCTCCAGCCACATCTCCAGCTGCATATAAACCTGGGATGGTTGTAGCTCTTTTAATGTCCACCCAATAACCACTAGCTGCATGTCCGCCAACTATATAAGGTTCAGTACCTTCAATCTCTAAGTTTTGCGTGCTAGGGCCAAATCCATCTTCGATCCATTTTAAGGTCTGTGCAGGTGCCATATTAAGATATGCCTTATAAAGTTCTTCCTCTACTTCTTTAGATACACCTTCAGTTTTTAAGAAACATGGACCTAGCCCCTTCTTATTTTCCTCGACAGTAGCATAAAGGCGTGTTATGGTTAAAGGCTTTCCATATTTTTTTACATACTCATTACCATCCCCATTAACTTGCTTAGCACCAATGCCTTGAGCCACAGTTCCTGTAGGCGCTATCGTATCCTTACATCTTAGCGCAATGAATCTCATTTCAAAAGAAGTCATTTCAGCTCCTGCTCTTATACCCATCGCATAACCAGCTCCAGTATTAAATGGTGAATACCACATCTTATGTCTAGAAAAGCCAGGATTATTAGGTTTATAAAGACCTGATGCTCCACCAGTTGTGCAAATAACAGCTTTCGCATATATTACATAGAACCGATTTTCTTGTACACCAAATCCATAAGCTCCAATAACTATGTTATCTTTGATAATGTAATCTATAATATTAACCTTATTTAATACCTTTATATTTTCTTTTGAATTAACCTCATTTGCAAGAAGAGGTTTTATGTTTTCTCCATTGATTTTAATACTTCTTTTTTCACGAGTAACATATCCTCCCTGTGAATCCTTTAATATAGTTAATCCAATACTCTCTATGTGCTTCGTAACCTTATTTAAATTTTTAGCTATAGAGTATACAAGATCTTCTCTTATAATTCCCTCTGCTTCCTTTTTAACATAGTCTACAAAATTTTCTGGAGTGTATCCTTTATTAATGTAGGCATTAATTGCATTAACACCAGCAGCTAAGCATCCACTTCTTTTTATATTAGCTTTATCCACTACTATAATGTTTGTATCATCGTTCTCACTTAAGGTTAATGCAGCATAACATCCAGCAGTACCTCCACCAACAACTAATATATCGGTTTTAAATATTTTTGTTTCTAGCTTCATTGTAATCTCCTAACAAAGACATTTTATATAATGTAATATTTTGTCTACACATTCATCTATTGATTGGCTGTCTGTCTTTATTACTATTTCTGTGTTTTCAGGTTTTTCATAAGGTGAAGATATACCTGTAAATTCTTTAATCTCTCCGATTCTTGCCTTTTTATATAAATCTTTTGGATCTCTTTTCTCGCATTCCTCAAGTGAACAATCTACAAAAACTTCAATAAAGTCATTTCCAATAATTTTTCTAACCATATCACGATTTACTTTTAGTGGAGATATGAAACATGCTATAGTTATAAGACCAGAATTCACAAACAATTTGCCTATTTCACCAATACGCCTAATATTTTCATTCCGATCTTGCATCGAAAATCCAAGATCGGTATTTATACCTAGGCGAATATTATCTCCGTCTAATAAATATGTTGCATATCCACTCTCATTTAGTCTTATATCTAAAGCATTTGCAACTGTTGACTTACCAGAACCCGATAGCCCAGTAAACCATAGCAACTTAGATTTTTGCTTAAGCAACTTTTCTCTATCATCCCTAGTAACAGCTGCATCATGCCATGTAAGATTTTCAATACTCATATGCCTTAACCCCCATTAAATTAAAAACTATACCCTGTCAAGACCCCATTTATGTCTCATATTTTTCTCAAGTCTTGAAAAAACAAGTTTGTCGACAAATAACCCAAGAACTATTATAACTAGCATTACTGATACAACTTGACTAATATCTGCTAAATCTCTTCCCACCATGAGGACTTGACCAAGCCCCGTTGTAGCAGAAAGCATCTCTCCTGCCATTAAAGCTCTCCATGCAAATGACCAACCCTGCTTTAATCCACTTACTATATCAGGTAGCGCAGCTGGTAAAATTACTTGAGTATACACTTTTTGGCCCTTAGCACCCATTGTTTTTGCCGCCCTTATATATAATGGATTAACATTCTTTATCGCATATTTAACCGATATAGCAACTGCAAATGTTGAACCAATTGCAATTACAAATATAATAGAACTCTCACTTAATCCAAACCATAATATCGCAAAAGGTAACCAACAAATGCTAGGTAATGTCTGAAGTCCTAAAATTAATGGTCCTAAATTTTCATCCAAATACTTGAATTTAGCAATTGTAAGTCCTAAAGTAACTCCTATAACTACTGAAATAAAATATCCCACTATAATTCTCTTTAAACTTGCAACAGTAGCTATACCTATAGTATTATTTTTTATTAGGACTATCAAAGTCCCAAAAACATCAAAAGGTGATGGTAAAATGTACGGTTTCCAAATTTTCAAAGTATCAACACCTAGTTTATAAATCCCCTCCCATATCAGTATCAGAAGAATATAGAACAGAATTCTCTTCAATATTCCAATCACCATCGTATTCTGCTTTAGCAACCTTCTCCACCTCCTCTTTTAGTGCTTTCATTATCTTAGAAGTATAATACGCAATATCTGAACTTTCCATTTGTCTCGGCCTTGCAAGTTCAATAATAAACTCCTGCTTTATTCTACCTGGATTAGCTGCCATGACTACAACTCTATTTGCTAAATAAACTGCTTCTTCTGCATTATGAGTTATAAAAACAATAGTTTTCTTTGTATTTACCCATATACGTTCAAGCTCTTGTTGTAACATCATTTTAGTTTGACTGTCTAGTGCTGCAAAAGGCTCATCCATTAAAAGTATTTCAGAATCAAGAGATAGAGCCCGAGCAAGTGCCACCCTTTGCTTCATGCCACCTGACAACTCATACACATATGAATTCTGAAATTTTGATAGATGTACCATTTTCAAATAATATATTGCCTTTTTATATCTAACTTCCTTTGGCATACCCGCCATCTTCATACCAAATTCCACATTGTCTATCACCTTAAGCCAAGGGAATAACGCAGCTTCTTGAAACATTACCGTTCTATCCGGTCCTGGTCCAGTTATTTCATTTCCATTAAGTATAACAACACCTTTAGTAGCCTTTTCAAGTCCTGCTAAAATATTTAGTAGAGTAGATTTTCCACAACCTGAAGGTCCTAATATACATACAAAGTCACCATTCTTTATCTCCAGATTAAAATTTTCAAGTGTGTTTGTCTTTTTATATTTTGAAATAAAGTCCTTACTAACATCCTTAACTATAAGACTCAAATTTATCACCTCAATTATTTGATTTGATCCTGCCCTTTTTCTTTTAATACTTGGTTTAATATACTAAGATTAAATAAAGCTTTTGTATCTGGTCTCAAATTTAAGAAACCTTCTTTAAGTGAGAAATTAACGAAATCAAAAACTGAGTCTTTCTCTGGATTATTTGTAATTGTTAATCTATTAAAAGCATCATTTAAAACATCCTTTTCTATTCCTTTTTTTGTTAATCCAATGATTTGTTTATTAACTATTTCTTTAGCCTTTTCTGGATTTTTGTTAATATAACTAGTAACATCTACATGAGCTTTTATAAATTTTTCAACAATTAATGGATGCTGCTTTAAAAATTCAGTTCTAACAACTACTACGGCTGTAGTATACTTTCCTCCCTTAAATAAATCTTTATAATCTAAAATAATATTTATTTTTGCCTCTTTTATAGATCTCGAACCCCAAGGTTCTGGCACTAATGCTGCATCTATGTCCCCCTTTTGTAGCAATGTTAAAATATCTGCATTAGATGCTTGCCTAACTTCAACGGTGCCACCCTTTGTTTTATCTTTAAGTCCATTTTGAGACATTAAATGCCTAAGTGTTAAATCTTGAGTATTTCCAAACTGTGGCACTGCCACTTTTTTCCCACTTAACTCCTTTAAATTTTTAATAACTAATCCTTTTCTAGATACAAATATTGCTCCTGCATCAGTTGCCCCTGCTATGATTTGAATATCCCCTTTAGATTTTGCATATCCATTGATAGCTGGTCCAGGTCCAATATATGCAATATCAATAGCTTTTGCAAAAAGTGCTTCTACTTCTGCTGGCCCTGCATTAAATAATTTCCAAACAACTTTATTTTTTTTGCCCATTGCATTCTGAAAACTGCCAAGCTCTCGTCCTACAAGTGCTTGAGAATGAGTTATATTTGGAAAATATCCAACTCTAACATTAACATTAGGATCTTCTGTTTTTTTTGAAGAACATCCTACTAACCCAACCAGTAATAAAACGCCTGCCAAGATTACCATTGAAAATTTAAACCCCTTTGAATTTTTCAATTTAAACCCCCTGTTTAAAACTATTTTTATTTAAATATTCAATAAACTAATCAATTACAATCAACTATTATTTTTTCTAAATATCTTTAATTACTGAAACTGTAACTACAGATAAACTTTGGTTTTTAGTAATTGATTCATTTTTTGAAGCTAGTTAAAGATTCTTTTTTAATTTTCACTTAAGTTCTTAAATATATTAATGTTGTTATTCACAACAATTCCTTCCAATATAATAATATTTCAATGATTATATTTCTTAAGCTTTTACCATTTTATCAAAAGTATTTATTGTATACTCCTTACAATTAAAATAAAGTTATGTCAGATACATAATACATTTAATGAATTTACCTAAAGTGTATTCATACCTTTCCTATAGGTTAGGTGTATATTATCATTAGTTTAATCGATTGTCAACACAACCTTTAATATTTGTTGTGATTAATCTTTAAACTTTTTAGTATATAATGGCAACCTATTTTACATATAAACACAAATGATAGATAAATCATATGCATACTTCTGCCTGTATAAACACAACCTACAATAAATACATAATAATTGTAGGTTATAAAGGAATTATGAAGAATGAAAATATAAGACTATAGTAATGTTAATACATTATTTTGTATTCATATAATGTAATTAAAATATATATTGTGTTATTACCTAGTTTTCATAACTATGTATTGCAATGTTTATATTTGTATGATACAATATTGTTATAAAATAAATTAATTGAACTAATTAATTTAGGTATTAAATAGTTTAGTTTTATGGAGGTATATTATGGAAGTAAAAGATAGCTACGTTATTGTAGCATATGGTGATTCTATTACAAAAGGTGTTATTTATGATGATAAAAAATCTAGATATGCAAATTTAAAAGAAAACTTTACAAGTATCATAGAAAATAAAATAAAAGGACCTGTTTACAATGCTGGTAAATTTGGTAATACCATTATGAGAGGTGCACGCAAAATGTACAATGATGTTATTAAAAAATCTCCAGATATGGTGCTAGTTGAATTTGGTGGTAATGACTGTGATTATAAATGGGACGAAATTGCTAAAAATCCTAACATGGAATACAAACCAAATACAGATATAATTACTTTTCGTGAAACACTACTATCTATGATAGACACATTAAAAACTAACCACATACTCCCTGTGCTTATGACCCTTCCACCACTCGATCCTTTGAAATATTTTAAATGGATTGCAAAAGAAGATTCATTTGCAGAAAAAAACATACTACATTGGTTAGGTACAAAGGACAGACTCTTTACCTGGCACAATTCATATAGTAAGATGATTACACAAGTTGCTAATGAAACCAGCACCGTACTAATTGATGTACGCTCAGAGTTTCTAAAATACAGCGATTACAGTAAGTTTTTATGCAAAGATGGTATCCATCCAAATACAGAAGGCCAATCGTTAATTGCTACTGTTATATTAAATTTCATGAAAGAAAACTATAACTTTATATTACAGAATTAATAAAGCAAATAGAATATGAGTTTTTTTATTAAAAGTTAGAGTAAATAATCGCCACAAAAACTAACAGCAGAAACTGAAAATAAAATTTCAATTTCTGCTGTTTTTATATTATAATATAGTAGTCATGTTTATCAAAAACATTTATAATTTTAAAATTTCACAGATTCCTTATCTTAAACTTTTCACAACATATATATTTTTCGCTTTAATGATCGTTCATACTTTAAATTCCATTTTTTTCTTAGATTAGGTTAAGTCCACAAACTTGGTAATTCTCTAAGTAAAAATTTTTAATTTGTTAAATTTGAATCATGCAGAAATCAAACTTGCATATTTACAAAATCGTGGTACAATTTAAATAATTCGTTTATATAATTAAAAGGGGGTAATATTGTGAAAAATAGCATTGGTTATCCTAAAAAGCAGGGATTATACGATCCTGCTCAAGAAAAAGATAATTGTGGTGTTGGCTTTGTAGTAAATATCAGAGGTGAAAAAACCAACGGCATTATAAAAAAAGGGCTAAAAGTTCTTGTGAATTTAACCCATAGAGGTGCAGTAGGTGCAGATCCTAAAACTGGAGATGGCGCAGGCATTCTTGTACAAATCCCTGATGAATTTTTTAGAATTAGTTGTGATAATTTAGGGCTCGAATTACCTAGGGCTGGAAAATATGCTGTAGGAATGATCTTTTTACCAAAAGAACCTGCATTAAGGTTTCAATGTGAAGGAATACTTGAAAGAATTGCAGAAGAAGAAGGACAAAAGGTACTAGGTTGGAGATCCGTTCCAATAGATAATAGAAATATTGGTGACACCGCAAAAGGAACAGAGCCAATAGTAAGACAGATTTTTATAGGATCAAATTTTAAAGACAGTTCGCTTACAAAAGAAGAACTCCAAGAAAGATTTGAAAGACGCCTTTACATTATAAGAAAAAGAGCAGAAAAAGAAGTTGTAAAATTAGTTGATAGAAACACCGAATATTTCTATATCTGTAGTCTTTCTAGCAGAACCGTTGTTTACAAGGGACTTTTACTAGCTTCCCAAATAAAAGGCTTTTACATTGATCTGCAGGACATAAATTTTAAAAGTGCTTTATGCCTTGTTCATCAAAGATATAGTACAAACACCTTCCCTACTTGGGATTTAGCTCAACCTTTTAGATACTTAGCTCATAATGGTGAAATAAATACAATCAGAGGAAATAGGAATTGGATGAACGCTCGAGAAGGAGTTATGAAATCTAAAGTATATGGAGAAAATTTAAAGAAATTATTTCCTATAATTAGCCCTAATGGTAGTGATTCAGCTTCCCTTGATAATATGTTAGAACTTTTAAAGATGGACGGAAGGTCTCTTCCTCATAGCATGATGATGTTAATTCCTGAAGTTTGGACTGCAAATGACGATATGGAAGATTATAAGAAATCTTTTTATGAGTATCATGGATCTCTCATCGAGCCTTGGGATGGACCTGCAGTTGTTGCATTTACAGATGGTATTAGAATTGGTGCAACATTAGATAGAAATGGGCTTAGGCCTGCAAGATATGTAATAACAAAAGATGGTTTTGTTGTCCTAGCGTCAGAAGCTGGAGTACTTAGTTTTAACCCAGCAGATATCAAAAAGAAAGGTAAACTTCAACCAGGAAAGATGTTTTTAATTGATACAAATGAAGGTAGAATAATTAGAGATGATGAAGTAAAGAAAACTGTTTGTACAAACAAACCTTATGGTGAAATGATTCTAAAGAATAAACTTTATTTGGAAGATTTTGATGCTGTGATTGATGAAGGTAATATAGATAAAGAGATACTAAAGGAAAAACAACAAGCCTTTGGGTATACACTTGAGGACTTAAAAAATATTTTAGCCCCTATGGCTAAAGACGGAAAAGAACCTATTGGTTCTATGGGAAACGATACTCCACTTGCCGTTTTATCAAATAAGCCACAACTTTTATTTGCTTATTTTAAACAACTTTTTGCTCAGGTTACTAATCCTCCAATAGATTCAATTAGAGAAAAGATGGTAATGTCTTTAATGAACTATATGGGATCACAAGATAATGTTTTAAATCAAGATATTAATGATAGTCCATTTATAGAAATATCTAGACCAATACTTTCTAATTTAGAAATAGCAAAAATCAAGAATTTAAAAGATAATGCTTTTAAAACTACAACAATTCCTATTACTTTTAAGGCCGATACAGGAATTGAGGGTTTTAAGGAAGCACTTGATAAAGTATGTGAAAGAACATCTGCAAGAATTAAAGAAGGATACAATATTATTGTCCTTAGCGATAAGTTAGTAGATTCATATGATGCTCCAATACCAAGTCTTCTTGCTTTATCTGCTGTTCAGCAACACTTAAATCGTGAGAAGACAAGAACTTCTATCTCTCTTATTGTTGAAACAGGAGAAGCAAGGGAGACCATGCATTTTGCCTTATTAATTGGATATGGTGCAACTGGTGTTAACCCTTATCTTGCTTTACAATCAATTGACAATATTGTCAACGAGGGTGATTTAGAAAATACTTCCATACAAAAAGCACATGAAAACTATATAAATGCACTATCACAAGGGCTTTTGAAAATATTATCAAAAATGGGTATTTCAACTATTCAGAGCTATCATGGAGCACAAATCTTTGATGCAGTTGGACTTAGCTCAGAGTTACTTGAAAAGCACTTTGGAGGAACACCTTCTAGAATTGGTGGCATTGGTATAGAAACCATAGCTAAAGAAGTATTAATTAGACATAAAAACGCTTTCAATAAGTTAAGAAAGCCTATCGCTGAGCTTGACGTAGGCGGAATATATTCTTGGAGAAAAGAGGGTGAGTACCATTTATTTAACCCTGATACCATTTTTAAACTTCAAGTAGCAGCAAAAACAAATGATTACAAGCTATACAAAGAATATTCAAAAATTATAAATGATCAAGATAAACATTTATGTACAATTAGAGGATTATTTGATCTTAATTATGAAAATTCAATTCCAATAGAGCAAGTTGAACCAATTAGCGAAATTGTAAAAAGATTCTGTTCAGGTGCAATGTCATTTGGATCTATCAGCAAGGAAGCTCATGAAACTATAGCTATAGCTATGAATAGACTTGGTGGAAAGAGTAACACTGGTGAAGGCGGTGAAGATGCTTCACGATTCAAAGTTGATGAAAATGGTGATTTAAGAAGAAGTGCAATTAAACAAATAGCATCTGGTAGATTTGGTGTAACTGCTGAATATCTTGTAAATGCAGATGAAATACAAATAAAAATAGCTCAAGGAGCAAAACCCGGTGAAGGTGGACAGCTACCAGGCAAAAAAGTTGATGCCAATATAGCAAGACTTAGGCACTCAACTCCTGGAATTAGTTTAATATCTCCACCTCCTCATCATGATATATACTCTATAGAGGATTTAGCTCAACTTATTCATGATTTAAAAAGTGTAAATCCACAAGCACGAATAAGTACTAAATTAGTTTCAGAATTAGGTGTTGGAACAATTGCTGCTGGTGTTGTTAAAGCGCATTCAGATGCTATTGTAATAAGTGGTCATGATGGAGGCACAGGAGCTTCCCCACTATCGTCTATTAAACATGCAGGACTTCCTTGGGAAATAGGACTTGCTGAAACCCAACAGGTATTGCTTTTAAATAATTTAAGAAGTAGAGTAACAATTCAAACTGATGGTCAACTTAAGACAGGTCGTGATGTTGTAATAGCAGCACTTCTTGGAGCAGAAGAATTTGGATTTGCAACTACTGCTCTTGTCGTCCTTGGATGTACAATGCTAAGAAATTGCCATCTTAATACTTGTGACATGGGTATTGCAACTCAAGATCCAGAACTTCGTAAAAATTTTAAAGGGAAACCTGAATATGTAGTTAACTTCTTTACTTTTATTGCTCGTGAAATAAGAGAAGAGATGGCCAAACTTGGTTTTAAAACTATGAATCAAATGATAGGTAGAGTAGATAAAATCAGTCAGAAAAAAGCTATAGACCATTGGAAAGCAAAAGATTTAGACTTAACAAACATTTTATATAAACCTGATATGCCAAAAAGGATTAAAAGGTACTGCGTAATATCGCAAGATCATGGCCTAGGTAATTCTTTAGACTTCAAGCTTATTGAAATGGCAAAAACGTCTTTAGAGGACGGAATGAAAAGTACAGCTAATTTAGAAATTGAAAATGTTAATCGTTCTGTTGGTGCAATGCTTAGTGGACGAATTGCTATGAAATATGGTGCTGCTGGACTACCTGATAATACAATAACATTCAACTTTGTAGGAGCTGCCGGTCAAAGTTTTGGAGCTTTTGGCGCTAATGGTTTGACATTAAAATTAGTCGGAGATGCAAATGACTATGTTGGTAAAGGATTATCCGGTGCTAAAATAATTGTAAAGACACCAGAAAATTGTACATTTAAACAAGATGAAAACTTTATTGCTGGTAATACAATTTTATACGGTGCAACCTCTGGTAAATTATTCATAAATGGACTAGTAGGAGAAAGATTTGCCGTAAGAAATTCAGGAGCACAGGCTGTAGTTGAAGGCATTGGAGACCACGGTTGTGAATATATGACTGGTGGAATCGTAGTTGTTTTAGGAAGAACAGGTAGAAACTTTGGAGCTGGAATGAGTGGCGGTATAGCGTACGTTTTAGATGAAGATGAAACGCTAAAATCAAGATGTAATATGGAAATGATTGAAGTAGAATCTATAGATTCAGAATCAGATTTATTACAACTCTACTCAATAATAAAGGAACATTTCGACGCTACTAACAGCAACAAAGCAAACGAAATTCTAAATAACTGGGATGAATATAAGCTTAAATTTAAGAAAGTAATACCAACTGCTTATAAAGCAATATTAGAAGGTAAATAGAAGATATAGGACAGTTCTCTCTTTCAGCTCAGTAGGAGATGCTTTAATAGGACAGTTCTCGGTTTTCAATTTTGGAGGTGTTAAATTTGGGAAAATTGCAAGGTTTCAAAGAATTTAAAAGAGAAACTGCAAAAAAACGCCCTGTAACAGATAGAATTAAAGACTCTAAAGAATTATTTATAAAATTTCCTGTAGAAAAATTGCGTCAACAAGGTGCAAGATGCATGGAATGTGGGGTTCCCTTTTGTAACTGGGGTTGCCCTTTAGGAAATTTAATTCCAGATTGGAATGACATGGTTTATAAACAAAAATGGCAGAAAGCATATAACAGATTAACGCTTACAAATAACTTTCCAGAATTTACTGGTAGAATTTGCCCTGCACCCTGTGAAGGCTCATGTACATTAGGCGTTAATAGAGATCCAATTGCAATAAAAGAAATAGAACTTAATATTATAGAAAAAGCCTTTGAAGAGGGATGGACAAAACCACAAGAACCTAGAGTAAGAACTGGTAAAAAAGTTGCTGTAGTTGGATCAGGTCCATCTGGTCTTGCGACTGCTGCTGAACTTAATTCTGTTGGACATGATGTGACTGTTTTTGAGAGGGACGATGAAATAGGCGGACTTCTAAGATACGGTATCCCCGATTTTAAATTAGATAAAAACATAGTTGAGAGAAGAGTTAACTTCATGATTGACGAAGGAGTTACCTTTAAAACTAATGTAAATGTTGGAGTTGATTATAGCACTGAAGATCTTTTATCTGAATTTGATGCTGTAGCTTTAACTGGTGGTAGTACAATCCCTCGTGATTTAAAAGTTGAGGGAAGAGAATTAAAAGGTATACATTTTGCTATGGATTATTTAAAGCAACAAAACAGAAGAATTTCAAACAAAGAAATAGAAACTGACGAAATAAATGCAAAAGGGAAAGTAGTACTAGTCCTAGGTGGAGGAGATACAGGTTCTGATTGTATTGGAACTGCAATAAGGCAAGGAGCTAAAAGCGTTTATCAGTATGAAATTATGCCAAAACCTCCTGTAGAGAGAGATGATACGATGCCATGGCCATCTTACCCTAGAACGCTAAAAACTACTACTTCTCATGAAGAAGGATGTAATCGTGATTGGAATGTTACTACAAAAAAATTCACTGGCGACAATGGTAATGTTAATACATTACACGCATCAAAAGTTGAATGGACTAGTAATAACAAAGGCATGAAACAAATGAATGAAATACCAGGATCAGAATTTGAACTAAAAGTTGATTTAGTTATTTTAGCAATGGGATTTTTGCATCCACAACACGAAGGACTTCTTACAAATTTAGGAGTAGAATTCGATAAACGTGGAAATGTTGTTGTAGATGACAATTCTATGACTAACTTGCAAGGTGTTTTTGCTGCTGGAGATATGAAGAGAGGGCAATCATTAGTTGTTTGGGCTATATATGAAGGTCGTTTGGTTACTAAAAATATAGACAAATACTTAATGGGAGAAACCTCATTAAGGGGATAATTTAATATAATATTTAAGGACGATTTTCTAAAATTTTTCACACTTTAAGTGAATATTTAGAGAACCGTCCTCTTTTATTTATTTTTTATATTTATTTTCACATTTGCTTAATACAATTACAGTTCTACTTGGCACACTTATTGTTATCCCAACTTTATTTTGCTTATCAGATGATAATGGTTTAGCTTGATAAACATAATCCTCATCAACCCTATTTTTGCCGCCAAACATACTCTCATCACTATTAAATACGACTTTATATTCTCCCTCCTCAATAGTTGGAAGTTCATATGTTGAAAAACAAGTAGATGGATTAAAATTAAATAAAAATATTAGAGTACCTTTTCTAAAAGCAAGAAGCTGATTTTCCTCATCTGTCCAAATGTTATACAAATCAGTTGCGCTTAAAACATTATATTTTTTTACTAAAGCTAACATTCCTTTATCGAAATTAGATATATACTCATATTTAAGATCTTTATTATCATTTAAGCTCCATTGTCTTCTTGCATATTTATAGCTCCAATTGTTACCTTCCCTTGGGAAATCAATCCACTCTGGATGCCCAAATTCATTTCCCATAAAATTCAAATATCCTTCACCACCTAAGGTTATAGTAATAAATTTTATAAGTTTATGAAGTTCGATTGCTCTACTAATTATCCAATTATCATCATCTTTTAACATATGAGAATATATTTCTTTCCCACCTAATTGAAAAATTAATGTCTTATCTCCAACAAGTGCCTGATCATGTGATTCAGAATATCCTATATTCTTTTCTTGAGGCCTTCTGCCCGTTAATTCATACCAAAGTTGTCGCATACTCCAATTTTCATCTGGTGTCTCTTTTAATAATTTTACCCAAAGATCTGGCACTCCCATAGACAAACGATAATCAAAACCCAATCCGCCATAGCTTACAGGCAAACACATTCCTGGCATTCCACTCATATCCTCAGCTATTGTTACTGCACCCGGTTTCACTTCTCTTATTAAATCATTAGCAATCTGAAGATAAGTTATTGCCTCTAGATTTGTATTCATACTAAAATATTTACTATAATCTGTAAATGCTACTCCTAGCCCGTGGTCATGATATAGCATTGATGATACACCATCAAATCGATAACCATCAAAATGATATTCTTCTATCCAAAACTTCACATTTGATAAAAGGAAATGAACAACCTCAGGTTTTTCATAATTAAATAGTTTTGTATCCCAAGCTGGATGCTCTCCTTTAATACCAGTGTTAAAAAATTGATAATCAGTTCCATCAAACTCATTAATACCTTCAGCAATGTTCTTAATTGAATGAGAATGCACTAGATCGAGCAATACTGAAATCCCCATAAGGTGGGCAGTATTAATCAATGCCTTAAGATCATCTGGAGTTCCAAACCAAGAAGAAACTGCAAAGAAATTAGATACTTGATAGCCAAAAGATGCATAATAAGGATGTTGCATTATAGCCATAAGTTGCACAGTATTGTAACCAGCAGCTTTTATCCTCGGAAGCACAATATTTGTAAATTCATTAAAAGTACCAATACCATTTTTCTCTTGTGCCATACCAACATGAGCTTCATATATAAACAATGGTTTTTTATTGTCTATATGAAAATCATTATCCTTCCACTTAAATGCATAATCTGGTTGCCATATTTGTCCCAAAAAATCATGAGTAGCAGGATTTTGAACTGTCCGTTTAATATAAAGGGGAATTCTATCTCTCGATACGCCTTTAGCTACTACTCTTACCTTAACATGTGATAAATGTTTTAATGTCTTTACTCCGTCTAAATAAATCTCCCAATTTCCATTATCTATTTTTTTTAATGGATGTGATTGAGGATTCCAAAAATTAAAATCTCCAATTAGATATAGAGCCTCTGCATTTGGTGCCCATTCTCTATAAACCCATCCAGACTTCGTCAAATGGAACCCATAATATAAATCTCCATTAGCAAATGACTTAAGGTTTTGATTATTTCCCAATAATTTGGCCTTAAAAGAATCATACCTATCCACCCTAAGCTTAATATCACGTTCAAACGGTTTAAGATATGGATCAATTTTCAATATTTCAATATGTTTATTTTTATTGTTCTCCATAAAAAAATTCCTTTCCTATCTTTATTTTTTATAATTTAAAATATTATTACTACTATAAGTAATTCGACTAAATATTGTAAAATCCTTTCTTTTTGAGAAATAAATAAAAATGCCAGTCTAAGTAACTTAATATCACCTAAACTGACTAATTAATACCTAATTTATAAACTGTAAAGCACTTTCAATATCTTCTATTATATCATCAATATCTTCTATACCAACAGAAAGCCTTAATAAATCATCAAAAACTCCCATCTTCTCCTTTTCTCTTTCAGTATTACTAGCACATATAGTTGAAGCAGGATGAATAATTAAAGTCTTTGTATCCCCTATATTTGTAATATTCAATATCATTTTCAAATTATTTATAAACCTAAAAGCATTCTCTTTGCTCCCAAGCCTAAAAGTTAAAACTCCACTAGCGCCATTTTTATAATACTTTTTCGTTAGGTTATAGTACTTAGAACTTGGTAGACTTGGATAATTCACTGAAGTTACCTTTTCATTGTTACTTAAAAATGCAGCTACTGCTAAGGTATTTATGCAATGCCGTCTCATTCTAAGTGACAATGTCTCAATTCCCGTTAAATTTAAAAACGCATTAAAAGGCGAAAGCGAAGCTCCAATATCCTTTCCTACTGTATTTCTGAGTTTTGCAGTATATGCCATTTTCCCAAACTTTCTACTATATTCCTTAAAATTCTTATACTTATCCTCTTTATACTTGATGCTACCTCCATCTACTATTATTCCACCAATAGAATTTGAGGTTCCATTTATATATTTAGAAGTTGAATGTATAACAATATCTGCTCCATTTTCAATAGGTTTTATAAGGTATGGAGTTGTTATAGTAGAATCCACAATGAAAATAACATTATACTCAATGCAAACCTTTGATACATCTTCTATATCCAATACATCTAGCTTTGGATTACCTAATGTTTCTGCAAATACAATTTTAGTATTCTTCATTATCGCATTTTCTAAACTGATTTTATCTAAGTTATCTAAGAATTTAACATTTATACCATAACTTTTCAAATTTTTAATTAGTGTATAGGTTCCCCCAAAAAGGCCACTGGATGCTATTATTTCGTCGCCACTTTCAACAATATTCATTATAGCTAAATATATAGCGTTCATGCCAGAAGCTGCTGCTGTAGCCGCTAGGCCACCTTCAACGCTTGCTATTCTTCTCTCAAAAGACGTAACAGTGGGATTAGATATTCTAGTATAAGCATACCCCATGCTTGTACCTTTCATTATACATTCAAGTTCTTCTGCCGATGAATGAGAGAAAGCATTTGATAGATGTAGGGGTGTATTTGTAGCTCCTGTCTCATCTATTTTTAAATTTCCATGTATTAACTTAGTATTAAATTTCATATATGCACCTCTAAGGTTTATTTTTCTCCACCACAAGTAAATTGTAGCCTTCATAATTGTTATCTATTGATATTACCTTATGACCCTCATTAGATACACTTAATGGAACATTTTTTATAGGATCTCCATCATCTAAATAAAATCCTCTTTTTTCACCAGACTTTATTTTTGACAATTGAATCTTGACCTTTGCAAAGTTCATTGGGCATGTTACCCCTCTAAAATCAATGACCTCATATTCTTTGCTCATTGAAACTTCCTCTTCTTTTTTGATTGAATCTATCTTTGGAAGTGTTATTTCTAGTTTACCATTTAGTGATTCATACATATCCTTTACTTTATTATAAAGATATTCAACTTCTGCTACTTTACTTGTTATATCATCTATATCTCCAAGTTTATAATCAAGAAGTGTATCAAAAAGTTTCAATACATCTTTTTTAACGTAACCTGTATCTACAAAGTTAATATTAAATTCTTTAAATATCTCTCTATCCTTTGATGTATCTATTCCTTTTAATACTAAAAGAGTTCTTGCAGATGAAACTGCTGCATCATATATATATTGAGATTTTAGGCTTTCTTTAAATTTTAAAAGAGAACTTTCTGCATTTGATAAATCAAGTTTTATAACATCAAATACTCCTGTACTACATTCTCCAGGTCCTCTTCCTTCTATAGAAAATTTTTCACTTGCTACAAAATCATAATAAAGATCTGCATTTTCTTTAAGGGTTTCCATTTTCCCATATTTATTAGTTAAATTTTTTATATCTATTTCGCTGTTTTCTAGAAATTTTTCAAAACTTTCCTCACCTGAGTCATTTTTAAGCTCTGCCAATTCGACTAAATACTTTGGAATTTTTTTTGCAGGAATATCACCATATACTTTGCCAATTTTAGCTCCACCAGACCCAACACTGCCACCAAATGATGCCGAATAAGAAGGCATTAGACCATCTTGTGTTCTTTTTGCCCTTCCACTTAGCCCTATTTTACCTATTTGATGCCTCCCACATGAATTAGGACATCCTGATATAAAGAGTTTTGGAAGTGATGCTTTAATTTCCTGGCCATACTCTTTGAATTCTTCCTTTATAGCTGATAAAAGGTTTTGAGATAAACAAAGTCCTAATTGGCAAGTTGATGCACCAACACACGTCACTGAGTTGTATATATTATAGTTTGATGAAAATGATGATATTATTTTAAGCAATTTTTTTGCATCATCTTCTAATAAATCTCTTACAAAAAAACTCTGAGTGTTTGCAAGTCTTACAGACACTTTATAGCCCAATTTAAAAACAAAGTTTAATATCTTTTCAAGATTTTCTGATGCTAAATTTCCACCTTGAGGATGTATATACACTGAATTATATCCTGTTTGTTTTTGAGGGAATAAAACACTTTTGTTAGCCTTACTTATTTTAAATATTTTGGAATTTTCTACATGCTCTTTATCACAAGCATCATCTATTACTAAATCAAGTCCTTTGTCTTCTTTTAACCTACCAAGTTCTTTTTCAAATAATTGCTTAAATTTTTCTTCCCCTAATCTATCAACAATGTACCTTATTCTTGCTTTGTTTTTATTGCTTCTATCTCCCTCTTTTTCAAAGAGTTCCTTCATAGCCTGAACATAATACAAAACATCTTTTGCACAAATAAAATCTGCAAGCTTTAGTGATACTTTTGGATTTCCACCAAAACCACCGCCACCATAAACCTCAAATCCTTTTTTTCCATCTACTACCTTTGCAATAAATCCTAAATCAGATATTGTAGCATTTGCTGTGTCCTCAGAAGTATTTGAAAAACCTATTTTATATTTTCTTGGGAGATTCATTGTACTAGGATCCTTAAGCAAATAGTTAGTAACTTCACTCATATATTTTGTTACATCAAAAACATCGCCTACAGAAACTCCAGAAAGAGGCGAGCATTCAACGTTTCTTACTGTGTTACCTCCAGTTCCTTTTGTAATTATACCTACCTCTATAAGCTCATTCATAATATTATGAACATCTTTGAGTTCTACACTTTGAAACTGGATATCCTGCCTTGATGTAAATCTTATATAATTATTTGCATATTTTTTTGAAATATCATTTATTTGCTTAAATTGTTCTAAAGTAATTACTCCACCCGGAATTCTAGTTCTTACCATGTAAGTATCTGATGTTCTTTGTTCATAAACACCCATAGAAACTCTAAATGCTTTAAATCTAGTAGAATCTAGTTTTCCATTCATGTATAATTCAGCTTTTTCTTTAAAATTATCTATAACTTTGTAACTCTCCTTAGTAATATTAATCATCACTAATCACTCCCTTATATATTAATTGGAATTTTAATTATTAAACCTAAATTTATATAAATCTAGATTTAATGAAAATTGATGTATTAAATTATTTGATACTCAAGTTTAGAAGTGCCATCTTTGTTTATCTTAAATAAATTAAATATAGGCTCTTCTTTTTCTAGTGATAAAATTCCATAGACTATATTGGGATCATATGCAAGTCTTATGTCTTCCTCCGAAGGCCTGGAAGGAGTATAAGGATGTGAATGATAATTTCCGATAAAAATCATGTTTTCCCCTCTTATCACCTTAATTGTTTTAAACTGTTCTTTAGGATCCATTGAAAAATGTTCACTACTTTTATCAACATTTACAAGTGGATAAGTTTTACTTACATTAATTTTATCAGCGCTTTTAGTACCTGATAAAAATCCACAGCACTCATTAGGGAATTCATCTTTTGCTTGTTTTATAATTTTCTTTAGCTCTACACTATTTATATAAATCATCCTTTTAACCTTCCAGTTTTTAAATCACATGATGGATTTGTATAATCAATTAACTCTGTTATAGTAGGGTGATCTCCACAAACTCCACATTTTTTATTGTGATTAATCTTTATTTTTTTAAATTCCATCTTTAGTCCATCATAAGTAAGTAAATATCCTGCAAGTGTTTGTCCAAGTCCCAATATATACTTGATAGCCTCAGTTGCTTGAAGCGTTCCTATAACTCCACCCATTACCCCTAATACTCCAGCTTCTCTACAAGTTGGCACCATTCCTTATGGTGGTGGTGTTTGAAAAATGCATCTGTAACAAGGTGTATTGTTATCTGGAATATATGTTGTAAGTTGTCCCTGGAACCTAATTATTCCAGCATGAGAAAACGGCTTTTTAGCAAGTACACAAGCATCATTTATTAAGAATTTTGCGGCAAAATTGTCTGTTCCATCTAATATAAAATCATAATTTTTAATTATATTCATGATATTTTCTGATGTTACAAGTTCATTATAAGTAATAACATTTACATCTGGATTAAGCTCATTTATTGTTTCTTTTCCAGATTGAACTTTAGACTTACCTACATCTCTAGTTTGATGTATTATTTGTCTTTGTAAATTTGAAAGATCCACAACATCTCCATCTACAAGTCCTATTGTTCCCACTCCAGCTGCTGCTAAATACATAGCAGCTGGTGCCCCGAGTCCTCCTGTTCCAATAATAAGCACCTTTGAATTCAATAATTTCTCTTGCCCTTCAACTCCAACCTCTGACAATAATATGTGTCTTGAATATCTTTCAATTTGTTCTTCACTAAAGTCCAAAACTTCCGCCTCCCATAAAATATAAAACTTCCATTTCGTCATTTTCCTTTAATATTGCATTAGGGAATTTATCTCTATCGACGAATTCACCATTAAGTTGAACTGAAACCATATCTGGCATTTCAACATTTTCGATTTTCAAAATTTCAGTTACTGTAACATTATCTTTGATCTTTTTTATTTCACCATTTAATTTAATATTTATATTTATTCCCCCTATTCTTGAATAATTGTTCGATTATCATTCTTATAACCAATTATTTTTTACGCTCTTTTCACCTAGTAAACCAATATGTTTGATTTATTATATCACATTATAGACTTATATTAGTAAAAACACCTATAATATTTTAACATTGTTTAATGGATTATTTCCTATACCACATACGCCTTTATTACCCACTTACCATTTGATGGGCAGCTTTTACAATCGACCATATATTATTTTCTGTTTTCTTTATTAATCATATACCATTTTTAGCAAAATCTAGTGTCTACACTTTGTTTGTTTGACATCAACTTTATAATATATTATAATATTATCAATATTGGCATAAGCCAATACTATTAATAGGATGTGAATAATAATGAATACAACAATAATATTAGTAAGACATGGTGAAACAGAATGGAATGTTTTGGGCAAATTTCAAGGATGCAAAGATATAGCTCTATCAAATGAAGGCATTTTACAAGCTGGATATTTACATAAAAGATTTCAAAATAAATTTGATCATATTTACACAAGTCCGTTAAAAAGAGCAATGCAAACAGCTGAAATTATTTCTCAAGGTAGTAGCAACACATCACCTATAGTTGAAACAGGCTTAACAGAAATAAATTTTGGTGAGTGGGAAGGACTTACTATGAAAGAAGTAATAACAAATTTTCCCAAAGAATTTATTAAGTGGAAAAATGATGACCTAAATGCACCTATGTGTGGTGGTGAACAAAGCCTTAAAATTGCAAGTATTCGGGCTAAAAAATCTATTTTAAAAATAGCAAAAAAAAATAAAGGGGAAAGTATTATTATAGTCGCTCATGGCGGAATTATTAAAGCTGGACTATTAGGTGTTTTTGATTTGAAGATGACTATGTATCATAAAATAATGTTAGGTAATACATCCGTTAGTAAAATCATTTTTGATGATGATTTTAACGCGAAAATACTGACTTTAAATGATACAACCCATCTTCCAGATAACTATGATATTAAATCTTATGTTTAGTATAGAAATTTAAATTTCAATTTCTGTTACTTTAAAAAAGTATGGATTACCTAAATAATCCATACTTTTTTAAAGTGATATATAAATAAATTTACATTTGGATCTTCCGTTTGACCTTGTTAATAACTAGCTTCGCCAATTTTTACTCCTTAGTTTTAAAAAGAAATTCGACTAATTCTCTAACTCTCTCATCACAAATACTGTAATTAATCTCTAGCCCATTTCTTTTACCTTTAATTATTTTAGCCATTCTTAATTTTTGCAAATGTTGAGATAAAGTAGATTGTGGAATACAAAGACACTCTTGCATGTGACCTACATTACATGAGCCTTCTCCAAGCAATCCATTAATAATACATAACCTTACTGGATGAGCTAATACTTTAAGCATTTCTGCGGTTTCATTATAATCCATATAATTTTTATCCATAAATGATACCTCTTTCTAACATAATTTAATATTTATATTGTTATATTCATATATTATGATACAAATAATAAATAATATCAATGCTTTTATGCATTAAAAACTTTAGAAACAGTTATGAATATAGTCTACACTACTTTTTAGTTTGATACGTATGTTATTTTTTTAAGAAAACAGTGCAGCAAAATCCATGACTTTGCTGCATAAATATACTTTAATATTGAATTATAACTTTACCTAGACGTACCCTAGGCATATATTAATCGTAGATGTTTTTGCTAAAGTATCTATCCCCTCTATCAGGAAGTATTGTAACAATATTTCCACTTTCAATTGTTTCTGCAAGTTTTATTGCTGCTGCAATAGCCGCACCTGAGGAACTCCCTACAATCAATCCTTCTTTTGCTGCAATTAGCTTCACCATGTTCTTAGCTTCATCATCGGAAATTTTAGTAACGCTCTCAACTAAATCCATATCCATGGTAGTTGGCACAAAATTATTTCCTATTCCTTCAATATCATAACAATGCTCGCAACCACCACCAATAGTTGATCCATAAGGATCTACTAAAATACCTTTTATATTTTCATTCTTTTCCTTTAAATATTTCATAACACCACTAAAAGTTCCACCACTTCCTGCACCTGCAAGAAAGTAATCAATTTTACCTTCTAATGCATCATAAATCTCTGGTCCTGTAGTTTCATAATGTGCCTTTGGGTTAGCATCATTTTCAAACTGTTGCAATGAAATAGAATTAGGAATTTCATTCAATAGCCGCTTTGCCTTATTAATTGCACCAATCATTCCGTCTTCTCTTGGAGTGCCAATAATAGTTGCCCCTAGTGCTTTCATCAATGTTTGTTTCTCTACAGAAAATTTTTCTGGTACCACAAATATTATATTATAGCCTTTATTTATAGCTGCAAGGGCAACCCCTATTCCAGTATTTCCTGCAGTTGCTTCAACAATTGTATACCCTACCTTCAGGATGCCCCTATCTTCTGCATCCTTTATCATGTAAACCCCAACTCTATCTTTTACACTACCACCTGGGTTCTCCCCCTCGAGTTTTGCAAATATATTTATGCTTTTTTTTACACATAAATTATTTAGTTTAATAAGAGGTGTATTTCCTATAATATCTAATATACTATTTATATATTTCACTGTTAACACCTCTACTTACAACTAAACTTACATATTTCTTTGCACCTTCTAAGGGATACTTTGATGAAAAGTCTTCAATATTAACCAATTAATTTTACCTCCTCAAATGCATTAATTAAATCTTCTTTTATATCTTGCACATCTTCAATCCCAACTGATAACCTTACTAAATTATCAATTATTCCCACCTTATCTCTTAATTCTTTAGGTATTGCAGCATGCGTCATAGACGCTGGATGACAAATTAGAGATTCCACACCACCTAAACTCTCAGCTAATGTAATAAGCTTTAATGACTTCAAGAATTTTTTATAATCGTATTCTTTTTTTATAACAAATGATACCATGCCACCGTAGCCTGATGCTTGCGCTTTATGAATTTCATGTGAAGGATGATCAATAAGTCCAGGATAATATACCTTCTCCACCTCTTTACGCGTCTGCAAAAATTTAGCTATTTTAATGGCATTATCATTGTGTCTATCCATTCTAACTCCTACAGTTTTAATTCCTCTTATTAATAAGAAAGAATCAAAAGGTCCAAGAACTCCACCAGTTGAGTTTTGTATAAACCCAAGTCTTTCCCCTATAGCTTCGTCTTTTACTACAACAAGTCCAGCAACCAAATCACTGTGCCCACCTAAATATTTAGTTCCACTATGAATTACAATATCGGCACCTAATAAAATAGGTCTTTGGAAATAAGGAGTCATAAAAGTATTATCAACAATAGTTAAAATACCCCTTTCTTTAGCCACCTTAGATACTTTCCTTATATCCGTTATATCTGCTAAAGGATTTGTAGGTGTTTCTATAAAAATTGCTTTAACATCATCTTTAATACTATCTCGCACTAAATCTATATTTGAGGTATTTACAATAGAATATTTAACATTAAAATTGCTAAATATCTTATCCACGACTCTAAATGTTCCTCCATAAAGATTGTCAGATATTAAAATTCTATCTGATGACTTAAAAAGTGATAACACAGCAGTTATGCCTGCCATTCCTGAGGCAAATGCAAAGCCTCTAGTACCACCTTCAAGTTCTGCTATAAGCTTTTCTAAAGCATCACGTGTTGGATTTCCTGTTCTTGAATATTCAAAACCCTTAGTTACTCCTAAAGACTCCTGTTTGTAAGTTGATGTTTGGTATATTGGAACATTTACTGCCCCTGTAAGCTTGTCACCATCTATTCCTCCGTGTATTAATAATGAATTAAATTTCATAAGTTAGTCCTCCTTTATTTGCTGTTGCAATAAAAATACCAGTCTTCGTATATTCACCTTTGCTAGAATACCCTTTGCATGATAGATCAGTATTCTCAATATTTACCGTATTAAAACCTGCGCTAGTTAACCATCCTTTTATTTGCTCATTTGAAAATCCAAGCCACTCATCAAACATCTCCTCTTTTGCCCACTCACCATTATGCTCTTGTACATCTGAAATTATTAAAGTCCCATCTTTCTTAATTATTCTAAACATCTCGTCAATTGCTTTTTTAGCATCCTTCACATGATGAAGTGCCATATTAATAAAGACAACATCTACAGATTCATCAAACAAAACTAAGTTGTCTATGGATGATTTTATTGGATACACATTATCAAATTTTTTAGTTTCCATTAATTTTCTAGTCTCAATTAACATATTCACTGATTGATCTATCGAGAACACAATGTTTGCATCTAAAGCAAGTGCTAATGACAGAAAACCAGTTCCACAACCTAAATCAGCCACAACCTTGTCCTTTATATTTACTTTAGATAAAACTTTGTACTTTAATCTTTCGTCGAAATACTCACTTCTTATTACGTTCCAATTTACAGCTATCTCATTAAAATAGTCTAATGATCCCATAATATTACCCCCATATACTTATTTAAATTTGCCTTTTACTATATATTTTAGACATCAAAAAAGCTCCGTCTCATGTTATAGAGACGAAGTCGAATAAACCTCGCGATCCCACTCTAATTAAATATAGAATCTCACTTAAATCCAAGCACTAAATGCTCTATCGCTATAACGGGCAAACCCGTAGTCCCCTACTTTAATTTCGGGTCCAAACTCCAAAGGGCACTTCATATATTTTTAGACAGAAGCTTCTCAGCAATGCTTCCTCTCTGTTACCTATACAATATACTACTTTCCTTTTTCATTGTATTTCTTAGTATTCATATCTGTTTGATTATATTTTATTATATGTCATATTTTATTTTTGTCAACCATAATTCAAAATATTTAATTAGTTTATAGTAAAAAACACCTAGCTAACTTATAACTTAGTTAGCTAGATGTTTAATATAACAGTTATTTTTGTTCCAAAACCTTCTTCACTTTCTACATTAATAGTCCCTTTATGCATTTCAACTATTAATTTAGCAATCGATAATCCAAGACCAGTTCCACCTTTTTCTTTAAATCTAGATTTATCTACAGTATAAAATCTTTCAAATATACTTTCAATCTCACCTTTAGGTATTCCTATGCCACTATCACTAACAGTGATTTTCACTGTTTTATTTACACTTTCTGAATTTATATCAATTCTCCCTTGTTTTGGCGTAAATTTGATACTATTATCAATTAATATTCTAAGCATTTGCTTCATCATATTGTAATCCGCAACTATAAAAACATTATCATTTCTACTACTTGTTATTATATGGCTGTGATCTATAATCTTACTCTCACTCAATACTTCGCAAATAAGATCTTTAAGCAAAAATTGTTTTTTATTTATATGTTGACCTTCACTATTTCCTTTAGCTATAAACAATAATTTTTCAACCAAATCCGCCATATTACTAGTTTCAAGCTTTATCGCATAGATAGATTTCTCTAAAGCACTTCTATCATCTTTTCCCCATCTATCAAGTAAGTTTGCATACCCCTGTATAACTGCAATAGGAGTTCTAAGTTCATGTGACGCATCTGATACAAACTGAATTTGTCTATCAAAAGCGCCTTGAAGCCTGTCTATCATATTATTAAAAGTGTTGCCTAGTCTTTTAAGCTCATCATCTGGACCATTAACTGCAATTCTTTCTTTTAAATTATTAATGCTAATATTATCAGCAGCTATAGTTATTTCATCTATAGGCTCCAACATTTTTTTACTTATACTGTAACCTAATATAACCGAAACAATCATACCTATAAAATCAGCTATTGCCATTAAAACAAACAATATTTTCATAAAATCATACTCATTGTCCATATCCTTAACAATTTGAATATAGACTAATCCATATTTTATAGTTTCAAGCTTTAAATTTTTATATACTAAATGTTTGTCATTTTCTTTAAACTTTATTGTTTTATTAAATGGTTCTTCTATTTTAATATTATAATTAAATTCACTTGATTGGTTTAGAACCTTGTTTTTGCCTTGCAGTATTCTTATTGATACATTTTGTTTTGATGGAACACCTGAAATCATTTCTTTATCAGATAAATTGAGATTCTCATTTCGTGACTTAATATTATTTAACACCAATGTGTTAACATCTTCTATTTGTTTGTTTGCCTGACTATACAAATAATACTTTATCCCATATAGAATTGAAGCATTCAAAATAAGTAATACTAATGAAAACATTACAGCATAAACTATGGTTAATTTTAAAGAAATCTTAGCACTCTTAATAAGTTTTAATCCATAATTAATCACCTTTGACAACATATCCTACACCTCTTACCGTGGTTATAAGTTTATCCTCAAACCCATCATCAATTTTGCATCGGAGATATCTTATGAATACATCTACTACATTGGTATCACCTATGTAGTCATATCCCCATACTTTCTCAATTAACTGTGATCTCGTAAGAACAACATTTTTGTTTATCATAAGCATCTCTAAAAGATTATATTCTTTTTTTGTAAGTTCAATTTCTTTCTCGCCCCGCATAACATTATGAGCTTTATTATCCATAACAATATCTTTAACTCTAATTTTATCATTGTTAATACCAACCTTACTTCTTTTATATACTCTAATTCTTGCTAATAATTCTTCTATTGCAAATGGTTTTGTGAGATAATCATTTGCCCCTACATCTAGGCCTAAAACTTTGTCTGATATCTCACTCTTTGCCGTAAGCATGATAATAGGCACCTGAGATAATAGCCTTATTTTTTTGCAAACTTCAATTCCATTAAGTCCCGGTATCATAATATCAAGAAGTATCAAATCATACCCATTTTTCTCAGCCATAGCTAAGCCTTCCCGTCCATTATAAGCTACATCAACTTTATATCCTTCATGACTTAGTTCCATTTCAACAAACATAGACATTAGCTTTTCATCTTCAACTAATAGGATTTTAAATTTTCCCAAAATACCACCTTCCCTTTGGAGTAGAATAATGAAGAAATATCCACTGGTATCTAAAACTCATAACTAAATAATAATAACTCTATTAACTAAATTTCCCATTTTTTCTATATAACATTCAACAAGATCCCCGTTTTTTAATACCTTAGGTGGCTGAAATCCCATACCAACACCACTTGGAGTTCCTGTAGAAATTATATCACCTGGTTTTAGAGTTAATCCTTTTGATAAATCACTAATTATATATGGTATGTTAAAGATTAGATTTTTAGTGTTTGAATTCTGCCTTAACTCGCCACTAATGCTGCACTTAATATTTAATTCCACTGGAAAATGGATTTCATTTTTATGTACTATACATGGGCCCATCGGACAAAATGTGTCTAAACTTTTTCCTTTAAACCACTGTATATGTTTTCCCTGCAAGTCCCTAGCTGAGACGTCGTTTATAATTGTATATCCAAAAATGTGTTTTTCTGCATTCTCAGGTTTAATGTTAATTCCGCCCTTACCAATTATTATAGCAAGCTCCACTTCATAGTCCACTTGGGTCGTTACGTCATTTGAGAATTTAATTGGTTCTCCACTTGCAATTGCAGGGGAAGCGATCTTAGTAAAATATATGGGTACCTCCGGTATGCCTGTATCTGATATTTTGGTCAACTTAATTTCTTTAGCATGTTCTACATAATTTTTACCAAGACAGAATATATTTCTTTTTGGATTTGGTATTGGGGCAAGTAATTTAACTGAATTTAATAAAGCATAATTAAAATCATTATCTTTAATAGCCTTTTCTATTTTTTCTATTAGATTTTCATCAAATTTTTCTATTAGTTCAGTCATAGAACTAACATTGTCCTCTCCTATAAACTTAAGGATTTCATTTAAAAGTATGACCCTTTCTTCAATAGCTATTCCTACGCTTTCTTCACTATTATTTATATACGTAACAAATTTCATAATTCTAGCTCTCCTTTTAATATCTAGATTATTGTTCAATAAAGCATTACTAAAATTATAACAACAAATAACAAATAAGTCCCTTTATTCATACAAAAAGCGGGCCAACTTATAAAATAGTTGGTCCGCTTTGATCATAAATTATAGTTTAATTATTTATCATAACGAAGCGCATCTCGACCTTCAGCACCATTGCTAATTCTAATAATATTTTTTACATCATAAACAAATATTTTTCCATCACCCATTTTCCCTGTATGTAGTACTTTTTTTGCAGTTTCTACAACCAAGTCCGATGGAATATCACAAACAACTACTTCTACTTTTATTTTGGGTAGAAGATTAATGTCTAAAGAGAGTCCTCGATAAAATTCTTTATGTCCCTTTTGCATTCCACATCCTAAAACGTTAGTTACTGTCATACCGCTTATACCAATTGCATTTAGAGCTTCCTTCAATTCCTCAAATCTACTTGAAGAGGTAATAATCTCTATCTTTGAAAATTTTTCGTCCATACTTGTACCCCCCTTTTATTAATATGTTTTAATTAATATTGTTTTATATTAATAGCTTAAGTGAATTATAAACCTGGTCCACCATAAGCCTCTTCACCATGAAGAGAAACATCTAAACCATCCGATTCTTCTTCACTTGTTACTCTTAAATCCGTAAATTTACTTATTACTTTTAGTATAAAGAAAGTCATTATAGCTGAATATGCAATAGTTGCTATAATTGCTACAAGCTGAATTCCTACCAACTTAATGTTACCATGGATTAACCCATTTGCGCCAGCAGAATTTACAGCCTTTGAAGCAAAAATGCCAGTAGCTATTCCACCCCATATTCCACCTATTCCGTGACACCCAAAAGCATCTAATGCATCATCATAACCAAATTTTTGTTTAACTACTGTTACGAAGAAGTAACATAACACTCCCCCAAATCCCCCTATAAACAGTGAGGACATCGGGGTTACAAAACCTGCGCCTGGAGTGATTGCTACAAGCCCTACAACTATACCACTTGCAATACCAAGTGTAGAAACTTTCTTTCTTATAACTAACTCACATATGCCCCAAGTTAGAGCTGAAGCCGCAGCTGATGTGTTTGTTGTAATAAATGCATTTAATGCTACACCATTTACTGCTAACGCACTTCCTGCATTGAACCCAAACCATCCAAACCATAAAAGTGCAGCACCAAGTAGTGTCATAGGAAGATTATGAGGAGTAATTGTTTTCAATTTTTTTCTCTTTCCTATTACAATTGCTGCAACAAGGGCAGATATACCTGAACTGATATGAACAACATTACCACCTGCAAAATCTAATGCTCCTAAATTTCTAAGCCAGCCACCATAACCCCAAACCCAATGTGCAATTGGGTCGTATACTAGTGTTGACCATAATAAAATAAATATTGTGAATGCAATAAATTTCATTCTCTCAGCTATTGCACCTGAAATTAAAGCAGGAGTTATTATTGCAAACATAAGCTGAAACAACATAAATAGCGATTGTGGTATCGTAGCCGCATAATTAGCATTTGGAAGAAATCCTACTCCTTGTAACCCTAAGAATTGAAAATTACCAAGAAAACCAGCAAAATCTTTACCAAAACATAATGTATACCCTACAATTACCCATTGTATTGATATAACTACCATAGCTGTATAACTATGCACTGTAGTACTAAGTACATTTTTTCGTCTAACCATTCCACCATAAAATAAAGCGAGTCCTGGTGTCATTAACATTACCAATGCTGTTGCAAAAATTATAAATGACGTATCCGCAGCATTTACTCCATTCATTAAAATTCCCCCTAATTAAATATTATTCCTAGATATAAAACCTTGCATTGTATTCACAATGATTTTTTACTTACCTTTAGATGTCATTTTACTAACTTTTAAAATAAAAGTCAAGTGTTTTAATCTTCTGTCAATTATATTTCTTAAGTGATATCGTTCCATTTTTAGGCGTATAATCGCATAATTTGCGTATATACGTGATGTAATCATTGACATTAATATATTTAATTTAATTTAAAGTTCTAAAATATTGCATGATATTGTTTATAATAATTCACTTATAATACATTTTTTTCTATTATATCCTCAATAATAACTTTGATTTATTTTAGTATAACGTAGCATACACATCAAATCACTACTCTTCTTACTATATACGAACATCACTATTAAAAAAGTTGAATCAAAATCGTAAAAATGTTAAAATATTTAAATAGATGAACAATAATTTAAAAATCTAGTTATATTTATTTATTGTATTTGAGGAGGCTATAAAAATGAATTTATTATCAAGTTTAACTCAACATGTTATTGAGAAAAACCCAAATGAACCAGAATTCCAACAAGCCGTAAAAGAAATGCTAGAATCCCTAGAACCAGTCGCTGAATTACATCCCGAATGGATTGACGCTGGGATATTTGATAGAATTGTAGAACCTGAGAGACAGATTATATTTAGAGTATCATGGATAGATGATAATGGAGTAGTAAATGTAAACAGAGGCTTCCGTGTCCAATTTAATAGTGCCATAGGACCTTATAAGGGTGGTTTAAGGCTTCACCCTTCAGTTAATCTTAGTATTATTAAATTTCTTGGCTTTGAACAAACTTTTAAGAATTCACTAACAGGTCTACCAATTGGTGGTGCTAAAGGTGGAAGTGACTTTAATCCTAAAGGAAAATCTGATAGAGAAATAATGAGATTTTGTCAAAGCTTCATGACTGAGCTTTCAAAACATATTGGCGCTGATACTGATGTACCTGCTGGTGATATTGGTGTTGGCGGTCGAGAAATTGGTTTTATGTATGGTCAATATAAACGACTTAGAAATGAATTTACAGGTGTATTAACAGGCAAAGGATTATCTTATGGTGGAAGTCTTGCTCGCACGGAAGCCACTGGATATGGTATGTGTTACTTCGTTGAGGAAATGCTTAAAGCTACAGAAAACTCCTTTAAAGATAAAACAGTTGTAATTTCGGGTTCAGGTAATGTTGCAATATACGGAGCCGAAAAAGCTATACAGCTCGGAGCAAATGTAGTTGCATTAAGTGATTCAGATGGATACATATATGATCCTGCTGGAATTAAACTAGATACAGTAAAAAAAATCAAAGAGGTTAATAGACAAAGAATAAGCGAATATGTTAAGTACCATCCTACTTCAAAATATCATAAAGGTTGTTCAGGAATTTGGACAATAAAGTGTGATATTGCACTTCCTTGTGCGACTCAGAATGAAATAAATGAATCTTCTGCAAATGCTCTTATATCTAATGGATGTATAGCAGTTGGAGAAGGTGCAAATATGCCTTCCACTCCGGAGGCCATTAATGTATTTCTAAAAAGCAAAATTCTTTTTGGGCCTGCTAAGGCAGTCAATGCAGGAGGTGTTGCTACCTCAGCACTTGAAATGTCACAAAACAGCATAAGATACTCATGGACATTTGAAGAAGTTGATAATAAATTAAAGGCTATAATGTCAGACATTTATATGAAAACAAGTAATGCTGCAAAAGAATATGGATTCGAAGGTAATTTACTTGCCGGTGCTAATATAGCAGGATTCATTAAGGTAGCAGATGCTATGTATTCTGAGGGAATAGCGTACTAATATTTGCTTTAATGACTTTTCAAAAAAACAATTCATTATTCCATATAAAAAACATAGTATTAGACCAGCTTACTTAAGTTGGTCTAATACTATGTTTTTTATATATAATTAAAATCCATTACTTTTGGCTACTTCTTTAATCCAATATGCACTCTTTTTAGGAATTCTTTCTTGAGTTTTTAAATCTAATTGGATGAATCCATATCTATTTTTATAAGCATTGCTCCAAGACCAGTTATCAATAAATGTCCACATATGATATCCCTTAACATTACAACCTTCGTCTATTGATTTATGAAGCCATGTTGAATATCCCTTTAAAAAATCTATAAGGTTCTTTTTCATACCAATAGTCCCATATGTTTAATGCTTTTCCGTCGTCTATTGGAGCTCATTCTGATTGTGGTCCTGATGAAGCACTCCCCCACCAAAATTCCTTAGGAAATTTATTTTTAAGTTCCAACGTATACTCCTCTATCTTGTTTTATAAATTTCTACTATTTCTGTCGCCAAATCTATAACTGTCATAGCTGACATAAAATGATCTTGTGCATAAATAATTTCTCTATATACTTGTTAAAATAATTTTTTATATCAAAAGACATTGTAAAATTAATATCGTCCTCATCTACTCCACGGTCTTTAAGTTCTTGAATTCTTTTTTCTATACTCTCATAAAAATTATCAGGCACTAAATCAGAACTTGCCTCTACCTGAAATTTTATCCCTTTAGGTTTAAAGTTAAGTCTTATATCCTTTTTAATAATTTTATCTACGACTTGAGATTCTTGCATATACGACACTAACCCTTGCCTTACATTATTTAAAAAATCAGTACTATGTACTTCTATTTTATTTTTACCTTTAGAAACAAACTTCAAAAATACATTTGCACAACCTAGTTGTATATCACTTTTTAATTGTCCTATATTTCCCCTGCAATTATAGAGTAAAAGGCTTCTTACCGTATTTGTAGATATAGTTATTTCTTTTGCTATTCTCATTGACTCAATTTTAAAAAAGTCACGAATAAGTTCAAATCTCTCATCTATTGTTCTATCCTTTAAAGCAGGTATATTAATTGTCATAAGAATTCTTCTAGTAAATGTAGTTAATAAAGCACTATCAGCTTGTTCAGTTGTGGCACATATTATAAGCACCTTACCACTTTTTTTCTCTTCTATATTACCAAGAGGTGTATAAACAGATTTATCTATTAACATAAATAACATTTCTTGTCCCTCAGCAGGTAATCTATGTATTTCATCTAAAAACAAAATACCACCATTTGCCTTGTCGACATATCCAATTCTATCCTTATCCACACCAGTAAATGCACCTTTTTTACTTCCAAATAAATGAGCCATAATAAGCTGTGGGTTATTTGAATAGTCTGCGCAGTTAAATGAAATAAAAGGTGCATCTTTAGATATTACTTCCTTTTCAATTGCAAATTTGTACATGAGTTCTGCAAACATAGTCTTGCCCACTCCTGTAGGCCCAAGTATTAATGTATGCAGACCTCTAGGTGGATATAGTATAGCTGCCTGTGCCTGCTGAATGCTTTTTTTTAAGCTTTTATTTCCACCAATAAAATTACTGAAATTCGAACCATTTATTGATGGTTTTGCTTTATCATCTTTAAAACTGCTAGATAAATTCACGTAATATATAATCGGTTTTCCTTTTATCTTAAAAATCTTTCCATCATCGCATAACCTATTTAATAAAGAACTTACATTGGTCCTTTGAAGAGAAAAATCATCTGCAATTTCTCTAGTACTGCACCCAACATTAGTTAATTTACCAGTTGATTTTTGTTCTTTGCATTTATCACTTAAATACTTAAGTATCCTATTCTCTGATTTTCCCATAGTCTTCACCTTCCAAATTAATTTTCAATAAAATTATCTCACACAATTCTAATAAAATTATACACATATACACTTTATTATTAATCAATAAAATTTATTAGATACTCCTAATCATTGATTTATCTTATATCTTTAATCTTGTAATGTTATACACTTAATGTACTATTTTATGATATCTATACTTTAACAGAATATAGAAAAAAGCTTATATTATCATTTTACAATGACAATCTAAGCTTGACTTTAAGTAAGAACTTGCTATGATCTTCTTTTTCAAGAAATAAGATCGAATATGAATACAATTACTGCTATAACAAGCAATATGTGTATAAGTCCTCCACCAATATGAAATGCAAATCCTAAAAGCCACATAATAATTACTATTCCTACTATCCAACGTAATAATCCCATACATATCACCATCCTTCTTAAGTGATTATTAATAATATTCGCTCATATTTAAAATCAACTTATTATAAGTACATTCTCTACCAACTGATTATTGTTTAGTCTCACCAAATACGTCGAGATAAATTCATAAAAGAGTATATTTTTACATTAGAATTTTATACTTTTAAACGATACACCAAACTGAATATGAGTTTTCATTAACAATGAATTCACCATTGCCATCCTCTTCTATTTTAATTTCTCCAGAAACATTACCCGTGATATCTACAAATGTCTTACCTGAAAGTTTTTCACCAACAAACATCTTTTTTGAACCACCATTATCTGCTGTTGATATTAAAGCAGCTAAGCCATTTTCTCTTGTCCAACCAACAATATGAGCATCATCAAAATAATCATGCTGCACGCCATAAGCAAAATCTCGCCTTGCCTTTAATAATTTATCTAATTTATCTTTAAGTGGTGCTATGTCATTAGTTGGCATTCCATAATAATCTCCAAAGAAAACACAAGGTATTCCTTCTTGCCTTGTTAAAATAAAAGTATATGCTTGTAGTTTAAATGAATTATCTACCCATGATTCAAGTGACTGGCCGGGCTGAGTATCATGGTTATCTACAAAAGTTACTGAATTTTCAGGATAACAACTTACTAATGTACTTTTCATTAAACCACCTAAATCATAGTTTTCTTTATCATTTGCAGCTTTTGCAAAATTATAGTGAAGTGGTACATCGAATACATTAAATGCATGAGCTGTATCCTCAATATATCTTTTAAGAACATTAATATCCGCACTCCAATATTCTCCTACCGTAAAAAGTTCTCCTTTTGTAATATTTCTTATTTCATTAATAAGTTTTGTGAAAAAATCGAATCCTATATGTTTTACAGCATCTAATCTAAATCCATCAATATGTGCTATTTTGATATACCATAATGACCATTTTAAGAGTTCATCATAAACTACCGGCGTACTAACATCTATATCTGTAAGCATAAGATAAGAATAATTTCCATTTTCCGCGTCTACTTCCTCATCCCAACTTTTACCCATTCCAGTAAATTCAAATATAGCTTTTTCTTTTTTATTCTCATCCCAATCTACACCATCAAATTGCTCCCAATTCCATTTAAAGTCGGAGTACTTATTTTTTCTCCCCGGGAAAGTAAATTTAGTCCAAGCCTTTATATCGTATTCATCAGATATTTTTATATTTCGATCATTTGGATCCACTTTAGTTACCTTTACCCATTCTGTATGATCTGCTCCGCCTTTCTGGTTAAATACTATGTCTGCCACTATTTGGATGTTATTTTTATGAGCTTCCTCTATTGCATTTATATACTCTTCTTTTGTACCATATTTAGTCCTAATGCTGCCCTTTTGGTCGAATTCACCAAGATCATATAAATCATAAACACCGTAACCTACATCATTACTCCCACTTGCCCCCTTATATGCCGGTGGTAACCAAAGAGTATTTATCCCTGCATCACTTAAATCTTTACAATGCTCTTTTAAAAAATTCCAGTGTCCTCCATCCGATGGCAGATTCCATTCAAAAAATTGCATTATAGTCTTATTCATTTAAACAAACCCCTTTTATTTTATTTTATAAGATTATCTTATAATTTTTTATACCCTTTACAATTAAGTAATTAATCGAATTAAATACATATAATGATATAGTTTATTAGTTTATTACTTTATTCAACATTTAAATTCTAATTCCTTTATTTCATCCATTATATTTTGCGCACAAAAAAGCCAGTCAAGCTGATTTAATATCATCTTAACTGACTAGTCACGAGTAACAATACCTATACTTAATTTAGCCAAAGTTTATTTGTCCGATATAATATCTAAAGCACATTTAGCTAGTTGTGCAAAATATTTAGAACCTGGCAAAAGCGTAGCATCATCTACCTTAAATTTTGGATGATGAAGTGAATATGATACCCCTGTACCAATATTTACAAATGCACCTGATATCTTCTCCTGATAATATGCGAAATCTTCACCAATTAGTGTTTTGGGAAGCTTTTTAATAACATATCCCTGCTGTATTGCTACATCTAATGCAACCGATGCCCAATCTTTTGTATTATTTGTTGCTGGTGGACCACTGTACCATTTAAGTTCAGCAGTTGCTCCAAATGAGTCTGCCATTCCTTTAACTATTTGTCTCATTTTACTTGGAACAAACTCACGTGTTTTAGCATTAACAGTTCTCACAGTCCCCTCAAGATACGCTTCAGTTGGAATCACATTCCACGTGTTACCACTTTCCATATGAGTAACACTAATAAGTGCTTGATCAAAAGCACTAACATTACGACTAACAATTGTTTGTAATGCCGTAATTATATGAGCTGCAACAACAATTGGATCTATTCCCTTTTCTGGTGATGACGCATGGGTACCAATTCCATTAATTTTGATTTCAAAACGATCAACTGCAGCAGTCAAAGCTCCCACATTTGTTCCAAAACTACCTACTTCTAAATCTGGTGCACAATGAAGTCCAAAAATTGCGTCAACGTCTGATAGAACTCCAGTTTTCAAAATACTTTCTGCACCCTTTCCTGTTTCTTCAGCTGGTTGAAATATAATACGCACCGTTCCAGGTAATGTTGCTTCTTGCTGTTTTAATAAATAAGCTGCGCCTAAAATAACAGTTGTATGAAAATCATGACCACAAGCATGCATTTTACCCTCAATTTGTGACTTATAATCTAAATCCGTATCTTCAATAATTGGCAAAGCATCGATATCACCTCGGATTGCAATTATAGGACCTTCACTATTTCCTGTTATCTCTGCAACTAAACCTGTTTTGAGTGGTAAATTAAGTATCCGGATTTGAGCCTCACCTAATAATTTACGCAAAGTTTTAGTTGTTTCAAATTCCTCATTTGATAACTCTGGATGCTTATGGAAATGATGACGAACTTCTATAAGTTCTTTTTCCAAATTATCAGTATTCTTTAACACTATTTTATTTTTCATAAAATTATACCCCTTAAATTTATTTAAACTCTATATTATAGCTATCCTACTAATAAAACTCTCTTTTCTTTTAAAATAATAGTATATGCATCATACCCTATAAAGTAACCCCATCAAATGGATTTTACAACTATTTTATAGTTATGTCCACTTAATAGGGCTATATAAGATATTTTACACCTATTGCTTCAATTCATCAGGTATTACCCAATAATTGTTCTTATTATGTTCTTTCATATACTTTTTAAATTCATCTGATCTATAAGATGCTACAATAGTTATGCCGTCCTAATAGTTCTACCTGCAGTACTATTTTGTATAATCCCCCCATCTAAAACTAACCTGCCGTTCACAACTACATATTTTATCCCTTCAGGCTTTCTATCTGGAACACCCACATCTGGGAAATCAGATTTATCTTTAATAGTATGATTATCCCACAAAAAGCTTGTAATTACTTCCAAACGTAGTAATTATGATATAATAATATCAAAATCAGTACGTAGAGGAGGATTACTATGTTTTGCAAAAATAACGTTCAACAAACTACATTTTTAGATCCTGTAGCCCAAATGCCTAAATATCTTCAAAATATTTTAAAGAATTGTTGGGCGCAGGCCTTTAGGGATTATGTTTTTCCTCAAATAAATGAGGAACGTTTTTCTGTAATTTATAGTAGTGATCATGCCTC
>NZ_JAHLEC010000007.1 GCF_018861705.1 Clostridium psychrophilum
TTTAAGATGTGTTTGCTATACCCCAAAATAGGTTAAAAACGTAATAAAGCACCAGCTATTGCTGGTGCTAATAATTAAAACTTTTTGGGACATTTTCAAATTCAGTTGACAGTATTTGAGAATGTATATTTTCAATATTTATTGATAAAAAAATGTAAGAAAAACATATAAATGCTTTTATACTTAGAAAATATTATTCATATTAAAGCATAATATTTGTACCCAATGTGTAATTTGAGAATATTAATATAATAGGGAATTGAAAGGAGGCTGAGTATGAATAGGGAATTAACTCCGAAGGATATTATATATGAATTTGATATTGAAAATATTGATTTAGTAGAATCATTGGATTCTATGCCACAGTATTTTGATGCAATAGAAAATATTAAAACTGCTATGAGCATAGATGAAGAAGGTTTTAATGTTTATTTAATAGACGATTTTTCAAAAGATTCACTTAGAGATATTATGAAATATGTAAATAAAATTTTAGAAAATAAGAGTAAACCTAAAGATATTTGTTATGTATTATATGAAGATGAAAAATCACCTGAACCAATTTTTGTAAGCAATGGTGGGGGTAATAAATTAAAAGAAGCACTAGAAGATATACAAAATGAATATTTAGAGTGCACATTTCAATTTTATAATAATTCTACAAATATGGAAAAGGAAGAAATTCAGGAAAGTATTCAGAATGAAAGAAATGAATTGATAGGAAATCTAATAGATACAGCAAAAGAAAAAGGATTTGATATAAAATCTAGTAATAGTGGCTTTACATTCATACCTATAAGTAATGGAAAAGAAATGTCTGAAAATGAATATGACACATTACACAAGGAAAAAAAAGAAACTATTTTATTATCAGCAAAAATGTTAAAAGATAAGGCTAAGTATATATTGGAAGAGTTAAAAGAAATTGAAGTTAGAGATTTAGAAAAGATAAAAGAAATAATGAGACAATATTATGAAAATGAAATGTATGATTTAAAACAAGTTTATAAAAATATGTTTAAAGATGATGAAGTTGTACAGGATTATTTAGATATAGTGTGCACCGATATAGAAGAAAAACTTATCGAAAATTATTCTTTAAGTTATGATGATGACGAGGAAAGAATAAATGAAATTATCTGCAAATATGTTGTAAATGTTATTGTAGATAATAGTAAAACTCAAATTCCACCAGTTATTTTTGAACAGGACCCTAACTCAGCAAATTTAATTGGTAATATAGAATATGAAAATCATAAAGGGGTTTATTCCACGGATATAGGTTTTATAAAAAGTGGTAGTTTGCTTAAAGCGAATGAAGGGTGTTTGGTTATTAGAATGAACACTTTAGCAAGTAACCCTTTGGGATATCTTAATTTAAAAAAAGCATTATTAACTGGAGAAGTAGATGTTGCATGTAATATTAGACATTATGAGCTAATTGCTCTTAGCAACACATTAAATCCACAACCTATATCATTTAAAACAAAAATAATTCTTATAGGTGATTATGAGACCTACGATTTTCTTTATAATTATGATGAAGACTTTAAAAAACTTTTTACTATAAAAGCTGAGTGTAATCAAGTGCAGAATATAGATAATGAGTTGAAAAGTTCTTTAGTATTTGAAATCGATAAAATTTGCAAAAGAAATAATTTTAAGCTTCTTACAAATGGAGCAGTAAGACAAGTTGCAAAAATCATGTCAAGAAGGGCTCAGAGCAGAAATAAAATATATTATGATAAATATGAAATAAATAAATTATTAATATTAGCTAACAATAAGGTTAATAAAGAAAACAAAGATGAGATTAGTGCAGGTGATATAATTGAAGTAGGTTACACAAAAGATATTATAGAAAAGGAAATATTAAATCATTATATTGAAAAGAAAATGCTTATTGATGTTACAAGTAGTAAAATCGGACAAGTGAATGGGCTATCAGTAATTGATACAGGATATTTTAGTTTTGGTAAGCCGATAAAAATCACCTGTTGCTGTTACAAGGGAGTAGGAAATATAATTGATGTTCAGCAAGAGAGCAACATGAGTGGTAGTATCCATAGTAAATCAATTAATATATTAAAGGGTTATATAAGTAGTATTAATGGTGGATTCAATAGACTACCAGTTGATTTTCATGTAAGTTTTGAACAAATTTATGGCAAAATAGATGGTGACAGTGCATCAGTTGCAGAAATATTATGTATGCTCTCTGCCATGAGTAAAGTACCTATAAAACAGAATATTGCTATGACAGGTTCAGTAAATCAATTTGGTGATGTTCAACCTATAGGAGGAGTAAATGATAAGATAGAAGGTTTCTTCGCAGCATGTAAAGTGATAGACACTATAAAAGGTAAAGGAGTATTAATACCTTTATCCAATGCAGATGATTTAGTTTTAAGCGAAGAAATTGAGACAGAAGTGCAAAATGGAAACTTTCATATATATACAATGACATCTATAGATGATGCAATTGGAGTACTAATGGGTGAGTCTGAATATAATTTTGAATCATTGATGGTAGTTATCACTAAGGAATTAAAAAAATACAGCAGTAGAAAATAACTTGTATTTTCATATTTTAAAATGAAAAAAGCACAGACACTATTTTTCTAGTATCTGTGCTCTACTTTTTATACGTTAAATCTAAAGTTAACGACATCTCCATCTTGCATAATATATTCTTTTCCTTCAAGTCTATATAGTCCCTTTTCCTTAGCAGCGGCTTCACTACCACATTCAATTAAATCATCATAGGAAACTATTTCAGCTCTTATAAAACCTCTTTCTATATCTGAATGAATTTTACCAGCCGCAGCAGGTGCTTTAGTTCCAATATGTATAGTCCAAGCTCTTATTTCAGGAACACCTGCAGTTATGAAACTCATGAGTCCTAGTAGCTTATAGCTTGAGTGAATAAGTTTATCAAGGCCCGTTTCTTTAAGACCATATTCTTGTAGAAGTTCCATTTTCTCATCATCAGCTAAAGCAGACAATTCTTCTTCAAGACTTGCACAAACTATAATTACTTCTGAATTTTCGTTTTTTGCAAATTCCTGAACTTTTTTAACCATATCATTTTCTGTATTACCAGAAACTAGATCATCTTCACTGATGTTTGCAACATATAATACTGGTTTTGAAGTGATTAAAAAAAGACTATTTACGAAAATAGTTTCATCTTCAGTAAATTCTAGTGTACGTGCAGGAAGATTTGCTTCAAGGTGTTTCTTTATTCTTTCCATAAGGTCATATTCTACTTTAGCTATCTTGTCACCTGATCGAACAAGCTTTTGCGACCTGTCAAGTCTTTTTTCTAATACGTCAAGGTCAGAAAAAATAAGCTCTAAGTTAATAGTATCTATATCTCTTAATGGATCTACAGAGCCATCTACATGTACAACATTTTCATCAACAAAACATCTTACTACATGAACAATAGATGCAACTTCTCTAATGTGAGATAAAAACTTATTACCTAAACCTTCTCCTTTACTTGCTCCTTTTACAAGACCAGCTATATCATAAAATTCAATTGAAGTACGAATTATCTTTTTACTATCATAAAGAGATTGTAGTACATCCAATCTTTTATCAGGAACGCTAACAACACCTACATTTGGTTCGATAGTACAAAAAGGATAGTTAGCAGATTCTGCGCCTGCTTTTGTTATTGCATTAAATAATGTGCTTTTTCCTACATTTGGTAAACCTACAATTCCTAGTTTCATATATATGTACATTCCTTTCGTGCGTTTTAGATTATTAATTACTACAAAATTATACTCTACATCTTATTGCAATTCAAGATAGTATATTAGAAGTAATGGTTTATGTTTTAAGTATTGATATATGTATAATAATTACTATTTAGTAAGAATATTCTAATTAGTTTATATATTAGTTGAATTTTTTTTAAAAAAGTCCAATAACAGAAGAAAATAAAAAGGAATTTCCATTTTTCTATAGAATATTACTTAATAGTGGTTTAAAATGGATTAAAGTGGTTTAAAGTGGAGTAATTTTATTAAGTGGGGGAATGAAATGTTTATTGGTGAATATCAACATGCCATTGATAGTAAAAACAGAATGATTATCCCCACAAAGTTCAGAGATGGATTAGGCTCTGAGTTTATATTAACTAAGGGCCTTGATGGATGTTTGTATTTATATACAAAGGCTGAATGGAATATAATGGAAGAAAAATTAAAAAAGCTTCCATTAACTAGTAAAGATGCCAGAGCATTTGTTAGATTTTTCTTCTCGGGAGCTAATGAAATATCAATTGATAAACAAGGAAGAGCTTTAATACCACAAAATTTATGTGAATACGCTGGTTTACAAAAGGAAATAGTAAGTATAGGAGTATCAACTAGAATAGAAATATGGTCTAAGGACAAATGGGATAAATATAATGAATCGGATATCGATTTTGATGAGATAGCAGAAAAAATGAGTGAATTAGGAATATAGAAAAGGAGCGAAAGTATGGAATTTAAGCATGTACCAGTTTTGTTAAATGAGTGCCTTGATGCACTAGATATTAAAGAAAATGGAATTTATGTTGATTGTACATTGGGAGGTGCAGGTCATTCTTTAGAAATTTTAAAAAGACTATCACCTAAAGGACGGTTAATTGGAATAGATCAAGATGAAGATGCATTAAAAGCGGCTAAGGAAAAAATAAAAGAATATAACAATGTTACCTATGTACATGATAATTTTTATAATATCCATGATATATTAGATAAACTTAATATAGAAAAAGTAGATGGTATTTTCATGGATCTTGGGGTATCGTCATATCAATTAGATAATGCAGAACGTGGATTTAGTTATATGAGGGATGCAGATCTTGATATGAGGATGGATAGAAGTAAAGGTATAACAGCATTCGATGTGGTGAATAAGTATGAAGAGCAGCAGATAGTAGATGTTTTAAGAAATTATGGAGAAGAAAAATTTGCTAAAAGAATTGCGGGCTTTATTGTAGATAGAAGAAAAGTGGAACCAATTAATACTACATTGGAACTTGTGAATGTTATAGATGCAGCGATTCCAGCAAAGTTTAAGAGAAGTGGAGGGCATCCTGCTAAACGAACATTCCAGGGAATAAGAATTGAAGTTAATGGAGAATTAAAAATACTTGATAAAGCAATCGAAGATGGTGTAGAGAGACTAAATAGTGGTGGTAGAATGGCTATAATTACATTCCAGTCACTTGAAGATAGAATTGTTAAAGTTAAATTTAAAGACTTAGAGGATCCATGTAAATGCCCCAAAGACCTACCTATGTGTGTGTGTGGTAAAGTACCAATTGTTAAACTTATAAGTAGAAAACCAATAAGAGCAACGCAGGAAGAATTGGAGATAAATTCAAGGAGTAGAAGTGCAAAATTAAGAGTGGCTGAAAAGATTTAGTTCTAAATTATGAATGGGGTGAATAAAGTGATAGTAGAAAAAAACAAGTTTCAGATGGATGGTAATACGGTTTTAGCAGCAATTGAGCCATTAAAAAAGAGACGATATGATGATTTAGAAACATCTAAAAAACAGATTATAAACAATAAAAAACTAAAAAATGACAAGAGGAAAAAAAGCATTCTCAAAAGTATTGGTTTTGGTTTTGTTATTGGCATGGTAATTATTTTCAGATATTGTATGATCTATAATTATCAGCAGGAAAATGCTAAAGCTAAGAATGCAATAGATTTACTAAGTAAAGAAAATGACTCATATGCAGTGGATTTAATTAAATTTAGCAACATAGGCTACATTGAGAAAACTGCTACCACAAAACTCCATATGGTTAAACCTAAGGTCAGTGATATACAATACTTAGATTTAAGCAAAAGTAATTTAGTAACAAAGGAAAAACCTCAAGTAAAAATAAACAATGGTGTTGTAAGTAAAATTAAAAATATTATCTTTTAGGTAGCATTTTATAGTTGCTACCTGATTTAGTGAGGATCAGCAAGGGAGGAATAATTTGGCAAATAGAGAGTATAGAGACAAGGTATTAGTGAAACGTAGAATGTTGGTTGTCTTTTTCATACTTTTTATTTTTTTTATTGTGTTAATTAGTAGGCTAAGCTATGTGATGATTTCTAAGGGAAAAGATTATAAAGAAAAAGCAATTTTGCAGTGGACAAGCGATGTTCGGATTGCTCCAAAGCGTGGAAGAATATTAGATAGAGATGGTAAAGAATTAGCTATAAGTGCAAATGTTTTTAGAGTAGACTTGGATCTTAATTCATTAAGGGAAACTATTAAAAAAAACAAGTTAACTATGAATGACATTGCACCAGAACTTGCTACAATACTTGGAATGAAATCTAGTGAAGTTTTACCTATTTTAACTAAGACTAATTCAAAAGGAAAAGCAATTGGAGCAGCAATACTCAAAAGAAGGATAGAAAAGAGCACAGCAGATAAAATCAATGATTTCTCAAAAAAACATAACCTTCGTGGAATTGTTATTACAGGGGATACAAAAAGATTTTATCCTAATAATAATTTTTTATCTAGTGTTTTGGGACATACAAATTCAGATGGAAATGGATTAACTGGTGTTGAATTATATTACAATAAATTTTTATCAGGTGTACCTGGAATAAAAATTTCAGAAACTGACAGAAAAAGTGAAGAACTCCCTTATACAATATCCGATTATACAAAGCCAATACAGGGCAAGGATGTTGTACTTACTATTGATGAAACAATTCAATTATTTTGTGAAAAAGCAGCCTCACAGGCTATGATTGATAATAAAGCAAAGGCAGTTACCATAATTGCAATGAATCCTAATAATGGAGAAATATTAGGCATGGCTAATCAACCAGGTTATAACCCTAATAATCCTTGGGATTTAAGCAAAAGTTATGACGAAAATCAAAAAGTATGGAGAAACAGAGCAGTAAGCGATACTTTTGAACCGGGGTCTATATTTAAGGTGTTTACAGCAATAGCCGCTATGAAGGAAGGCGTTGTTAAGGAAAGTGACAAATTTAACTGTACTGGGAGCACTGTAGTTTCAGGCAGAAGAATTAAGTGTTGGAAAACTACAGGACATGGAATCCAAAATTTTGTAGATATAATAAAAAATTCTTGTAATGTTGGATTTATGGAACTTGGGAGAAGGCTAGGACCGGAAAAATTAAATAAGTATATTTCTCTATTTGGTTTTGGTAAAAAAACTGGTATTGATTTAAATGGAGAAGCCCTGGGAATAATAAGAAAGACTAAAGATATGACTGCTCAAGATGTAGCAACAACATCATTTGGTCAAAGTAATACTTTATCTTGTGTGCAGTATTTAACAGGGTTTAATGCTATAGCAAATGGTGGTAAACTTATAACTCCTCATGTTATGAAACAAATAGTTGATTATGGTGATACAAATACAAAAAAAGTTTTGAAAACTTATTCGAATTATAATGTACGAAAAATAATAGATGACCAAACTACAGCAAAACTTCGTAGTTATCTTGAACAGGTCGTAGAAAGTGGCGGTGGTAAGAAGGCGTATATTGCAGGATATCATATTGCTGGAAAGACAGGAACTGCTCAAAAAATTAGTACAACAGGACCTGGTTATGCACCGCAGAAATATGTTTCATCATTTGCAGGAATGGCACCAGCTGCTAATCCTCAAATAACTATATTAGTTAATATTGATGAACCAGACCCATCTAATTATTATGGTGGGCAGATAGCAACAGTAGTTGGTAAGCAAGTTTTTAATGATATTTTCAATTATCTATCTTTAAAATCTGATGCAACAAGCACAGAAATTGGTAAAAGCTTGTTAAAGGATATTGTTGTACCTGAGGTTAGAGGTCTTAAAAAAGTGGATGCTGAAAAATTATTGAAAAAAAATAGTCTAAAGGCAAAATTAACGTCAGATGGGGATACCATTAGTGATATGACTCCTAAACCTGGATATACAGTTAAAGAAGGGTCCGAAATAATTTTGCATACTGGTGCTTTAAAGAAAGAGAGCAATACTGTTATGGTTCCAAATATTGTAGGTAACAGTTCAGAAAATGCTAGTAAACTTTTAAATAATCTTGGTTTAAAAGCCGAATTTATTGGTAGTGGAATAGTATCGGAGCAAAGCGTAGAAGGCAAAGAAGTCAAAAAAGGTACTACGGTCACACTTAATCTAGATGTTATGGCTGACTAGTTAAATATAGTGTATAATAATAAATTAGATACGCATTAATTAAAACCGACAGGCCTCAGTATTTTTGAGCTGTCGGATTTATCATGTAAAAGGGTATTAGTAAGAGCATTTTAAAAGATAGTTATATTTTGAATACTATTTCCAAAAGAGGTTAGTAATAAAAAGAATTATCTTTTTGAAATGTACTTATGTGATGATTTAAGGGAGTGATAATATGAAGTTAAGAAAAATTATGGAAAATATTAATTTTAATTTAATAGAGGGTGATATTGATATAGATGTAGAAAATATTCAATATGATTCAAGAAAAGTAAAAAAAGGAGATGTGTTTTTCTGCATAGAAGGTTATAAGGTTGATGGTCATAAATATATACAAAGTGCGATTGAAAGTGGTGCTATTGCGGTTGTATGTCAAAAAAACATAGAAAAGCATTTAAATATTTCTGTACTTAAGGTAGAAAATAGCAGAAGGGCATTGGCTGTAAGTGCTGCTAATTACTATGAAAACCCAAGTAAAAGCATGAAAATTATAGGGGTAACAGGTACTAACGGTAAAACAACTTCAGTTTTTATGATTAAAGCTATTTTGGAAGAAAAAGGGTACAAAGTTGGTCTTATAGGAACTATAGCAAATTATATTGGTAAAAGGAAAATACATACAGAAAGAACTACTCCAGAATCACTTGAATTACATGAGCTATTTAGGGAAATGGTAACTTCTAAGGTGGATTATTGTGTTATGGAAGTTTCATCTCATTCTTTAAGTTTAGACAGAGTTTATGGGATAGAATTTTGTGAGAGTATATTTACTAATTTAACTCAGGATCATTTAGATTTTCATAAAACATTTGAAAATTATTTTAATGCAAAGCTTAAGTTATTTAAGTATAGTAAAAGCTCTATTATTAACATAGATGATACGTATGGTGTAAAGGCTTATAATTTAATTACAAATAAAAAACTAAGTTATGGATTAAATCATAAAGCAGATATTATGGCCATTAATATAAAAATGCATTCAAGGGGTAGTGAATTTACACTGCAATATAAAGACAACTCTTATGAAATTAAATTAAATATACCTGGTAACTATAATATCTATAATGCACTTGGGTCTATAGCAGTTTGTTTAAACCAGGGGATAGATATATCTGTAATTAAACAGGCCCTGCAAAAGGTGCAAGTAAGTGGACGTTGTGAACTTGTTAAGAATGAGCATAATTTGGGGTTCGAAATAATTTTAGACTATGCACATACACCTGATGGGTTAGAAAATATATTGACAACGGTCAGAGAATTTACGAAAGGCAAGCTTATATGTGTTTTTGGATGTGGTGGAGATAGAGATAAAACCAAAAGAGCCATAATGGGTAAAATAGGAACTGATTTAAGTGATATTTCAGTAATTACCTCTGATAATCCAAGAACAGAAGATCCAATGCAAATCATAAATGATGTAGTAAAAGGAACCGTAAGGCATAATTTTGAAGTTATAGAAAACAGACGATCTGCTATAAAACGATCAATGGAGATTGCAAGTGCTGGTGATGTAATTGTTATTGCAGGAAAAGGGCATGAGGATTATCAAATTCTTAAAAATAAAACTATACATTTTGATGAGCGAGAAGTTATTTCAGAGATAATAAAGGAGCAATTTTAAATGGAGTATATAAGTCTTGCCGAGATACTTGAGGCGACTAGGGGAGAAATACTAGTTAAAGGTGAACAAACTTTGTATAATAATGTTTGCATAAATACAAAAATTATAAAAGATAAAGATATATTTATAGCAATAAAAGGCGAAAATTTTAATGCCAATGATTTTATAGTTGATGCTAGTAAAAAAGGAGCTTCTATTTGCATTATTGATGAAATAAAATATGACGAAACGAAGCTTAATAACAAAACTTATGTAATTAAGGTAGCAGATACAAAAAAGGCACTACTAAGCCTTGCTAAATTTTATATAGGTAAATTAGATTTAAAAGTAGTTGGTATTACGGGTTCTACAGGTAAGACATCAACTAAGGATTTAGTGGCTGCTGTTCTTAGCGAAAAATTTAAAGTTTTTAAAACATTAGGTAATTTTAATAATGAGATAGGACTTCCACTTATGATATTTAAGTTAGATAAAAGTTATGATGTTGCGGTTCTTGAAATGGGTATGAGCGATTTTTTAGAAATCCATAATATGTGTGAGACTGCAAAACCTGATATTGCTATTATTACTAATATTGGAATGTCTCATCTTGAAAATCTTAAAACCAGGGAAAATATTTTAAAAGCAAAAATGGAGATAACAGATTATTTTAATAAGGACAACGTATTAATTTTAAATTCAGATAATGATCTATTAAAAAATATAAGTAAAAAGAATTATAAACTTATAAAAACAGGAATTGATTCAGAAGCTGATATAAAAGCATGCGATTTAATGGTTGACGAACAGAAAATAACATTTAGAATATTAGATAAAGGAAGTTTAATAAAAAATGTTATAGAAGTTGATATACCAGGGCGTCATAACATATTAAATTCAATGCTTGCTATAGCATGTGCAAGGGTAATGGGTATGGAATATAATGAAATTGCCAAGGGGTTTAAGAGGTTAGAAGCTACGTCTATGCGTTTAGATATAACAAAGGGTGAAAAGTTTACTGTAATTAATGATTGTTATAATGCCAGCCCAGATTCAATGATAGCTGCAATTGATGTACTTTGTAATATTAGTGGAAACTCTAAAATCGCAATATTAGGAACTATGAAAGAATTAGGTAATGGAGCATATGATGCACATAAAAAAGTTGGAGAATATGCGAAATATAAAAATATTGATTTGTTAATTGCCCTAGGTGAATTTAATCAGGCATATAAAGAAGGATTTAACGATATAAATAAATATAGAAGTTTTAAGTCTTATGATGAAGTAGTTTCTTTTCTAGATGGAATAATTGGCTGTAATGATGTTGCTCTAATTAAAGCTTCAAGATCCATGAAGTTTGAGAGCATAGTAAAACAATTAGAAAATATAAATGTTAAAGAGGTGATAGAAAAATGAGCACAATTATTTATTCTGTTTTGATTGCATTTTTCTTATCAATTATACAAGGGCCTATACTAATTCCTATGCTACATAAGCTCAAATTCGGACAGAATATAAGAGCAGAAGGACCTAAAAGTCATCTCAAAAAAGCGGGAACACCTACTATGGGTGGTATAATATTCATAATTTCAACAATAATTACTATGCTAATTATTGTAAGACATACTAATGATGAGGCTATGATTGCATTATATTGTTTTATTGCTTTTGGAATAATAGGATTTATTGATGATATGCTAAAAATAAAACATAAACAAAATGAGGGACTTAAGTCTAAACAAAAGATGCTACTCATAGTAATAGTTGCTGGCTTAATTGGCTATTACTATTCACTTAAGGCCGGAACGGATATAATGATGCCATTTTTAAATAGAAGCATTGATTTAGGCATTTGGTATGTTCCTTTAGCTATTATTTATTTTGCAGCAACAACAAATGCGGTTAATTTAACTGATGGCTTAGATGGATTGGCTACTTGCGTTACAATAATAGTTATGACATTCTTTGCATTGGTTAGTAATATGATGTTTCATACTACGCTTGCAATATTTTGTGCTGCACTTGCAGGTGCACTATTAGGATTTTTAAAATTTAATTCTTATAAAGCACAAATTTTTATGGGAGATATGGGATCTCTCGCACTGGGTGGGGCTGTAGCTGCAGTTGGCATGATACTAAAATCACCTATACTTGTTGCAATTGTTGGCGGAATATATGTTTTAGAGACTGTATCTGTTATCATTCAAGTTTTTGTATTTAAAGCAACAGGTAAAAGAGTATTTAAAATGGCTCCAATTCATCATCATTTTGAGTTAAGTGGATGGAAAGAAACCAAGATTGTAGCAGTATTTTCAGTTGTGACAGTAATTTTATGTTTAATTGGATTTTTATCATTTCCCTATTAATCATTTAAGGAGGATATAATATGAAAAAATACAAGGCTAAAATGGGACAATTAGATTTTGTATTGTTTGCAACCATAATGCTTCTTGTAGCCATTGGAGTGGTAATGGTTTATAGTGCTAGTTCATATTATGCTGCGTTCAAATTTAATGACCCAGAATATTTTTTGAAAAAACAATTTTTGTGGGCATGTACTGGATCTGTTTTTATGGTTACAGCCATTAAAATTGATTATCATATTATAAAGAAATATACTGGCATTATTATGGTAATTACGGTAATGTGTCTAGTTGCTGTATTTGCATTTCCAGCTATCAATGGGGCTAAGAGATGGATTCAATTAGGACCAGCATCTTTTCAACCATCTGAAATTGCAAAATATACTGTAGTTTTGTTTATGGCTAAGAGCTTAGATAAAAAGGGAGAAAAAGTTAAAGAATTTTTAAGGGGAGTATGTCCATACTTGTTAGTCTCAGGATTTTATGCTGGTTTGATTTTGCTTGAGAAAAACTTAAGTATCGCGGCTGTTATAATGATTGTTACAATGATTATTCTATTTGCAGTAGGTGCGAATTTCAAACATATCTTTGGCATAGGGTCAGCACTTGTTGCAGCTGTTGGCGCTTTAACAATTCTTGAGCCTTATAGAATGGCAAGGCTTATGAACTTTACAAATCCATTTAAAGATAGCCAGGGTGATGGATATCAATTAGTTCAATCACTTCTTGCACTTGGGTCAGGAGGGGTTACTGGGGCAGGTATCGGACAATCAAGACAAAAATGTCTTTACATACCAGAACCACATACAGATTTTATTTTTTCAATAATAGGTGAAGAATTAGGAGTAATTGGATGTGCTTTTATAATCTTATTATTTATAATTTTTGTATGGAGAGGCATTAAAACGGCAGTTACAGCTAAAGATATGTATGGAACAATACTAGCTATTGGAATTACATCGGTTATAGCTATTCAAGCAGTTATAAATATTGCAGTAGTTACTGGATCTATGCCTGTAACAGGTGTGCCGTTACCATTTATAAGTTATGGTGGGTCAGCTCTGGTGTTCAATATGTTTGCAATGGGAATTCTTTTAAATGTATCAAGACAAACTGTAAATAAAAATTAAAATAAAAGGCATGCATGCGCGCATGCCTTTTCTATGTCCATATATGTCTTTGGTATCCATATAAGTACTAATTTATTGAAAATACTAAGAAATACATTGAAATTGAGATGAAAATAGTTTAATTAAGTGTTATTATATATAAGTAACTAGTTTAAAATTACATTTATGTGAATTATGCTTGAAATTTATTAACAAATAGTTACATAACAGATTTTATTATAATGTGTAAATTGGAATAATATTTTTAATGGATGTGGAGAAGTGAATGAACAATAAGGGTGATAATCTTAAAAATGGAAATTATATTATAGAAAATAAAGAAGAGTTATTGCATAAAAGAAAAAGTAGAAAAAGATTAAGGTATCTAATGCTACTTGTAATAATTATGGTATCTACATTGATTACATTATGTATTAAATTACCTTACTTTAATATCACAAGTATTCAGATAACAGGCAATATGAATACTTCTAAAGCTGAAATTTATAAGACGGCTAAAACTCACTTAGGAAGTAATATATTTTATGACAGTTCTAATGATAGCAAGAAACAAATCATGAAAAATCCATATATAGTATCTGTAAAAGTTAATAAAGTCTTACCTAATAAGCTTACAATTAAAGTACAGGAGAGAGTAGCTGTATTTTACGGAAAACAAAATAATAATTATTATATTTTAGATAACAATGGAATTTTGCTTGAAAAAAGAACTAATATAAAAAATATGAACCTAATAAAATTAGTTGGATTCAATTATGAAAAATGTGAAGTGGGCAAATTAATTGCATTAAAAGATGATAGAAAGATTGATGCTATAAAAGAAATAACAAGTATGATTAATGAATATAGGAAAACGAATAAAAGTAATAATATAACGATGGTAGATGTAAGTAATGTGCTAGATATCAAGATTTTCTCTGGGAATATGTGTATTAAACTTGGAGCAGTTGAAGACATAAAAAACAAATTTAATAAGGCAATAAATATTATTACTCAACTTAGATATCAGAATGCGAATGGATATGTTGATGTTAGTTCTAAAGGAAACCCAGTTGTATTTATAAAAAAATAGTGGAAAATTTAGTGATAATAATATCGCCGGATAGTAGCAAGGAGGAAATCCATGAAGAAGTTTAGAGCACAATTATCCATTGGTTTGATATGCATATTATTAGGATTTATGATATCTTATCAATTTAAAATGATAAATAAACAAAACTCAGTTGCGGAACCAGATACGAATACACCTGAGATAATAACTGAAAATGAGCAATTAAAAAAGAGCGCAAAAGATATGCAGAAAAAAATCGATGAGTTAGATGCTAAAACAAGAGAATATGAAAGCTCTTCAGTTGGAAAAGATGCACAAAGTAAATTAATATTCAAAGAATTGCAGGAAACAAGAATACTTACTGGTGGTACAGAAGTAGAGGGCCAAGGAATGACAATATACATAACACCAAAGAGTAATATTTTTGGAAGTAGTTCTGAAGATCAACTTATAAATGATACGGATTTAGTTCATATTGTAAATGAATTAAACGCAGCAGATGCTGAAGCAATTTCTATTAATGATATTAGGCTAACTTCTCGTAGTGGTATAAGGAATGCTGGAAATGCAATAATTGTAAATGATGGAAGAATTTCTTATAATAAAAGAATTACTATTAAAGCAATAGGGAAAAATGACATATTAGAAAGCGCTATTAGTTTTCCAGGGGCAATTCCACTAACCCTTAGTCAAACTTGTGACATAACTATGGAAAAATCAAACAATGTCATAATTCCTAAATATAATAAAGCGTATAAATTTGACTTTGCTAAACCGATAGTAAAGAAATAGGGGTGATTAAATGGTTGCTTTTGTAGGATTATTAATAGGTGTTATATTAGGAATTGTTTGGAATGTTAATATTCCAGTTAAATTTTCACCATATATTTCTGTAGCAATTTTTGCATGTTTGGATTCTGTTTTTGGCGCATTAAGAGGCTCGATATCTCATAATTTTAGATCGGATATTTTTATATCAGGTTTTTTTGGAAATGCGGCTTTGGCCGTTGCAATGGTTTATTTAGGCGATAAATTAGGAATACCAATTTATTTAGCTGCTGTTATTGTATTCGGAGGAAGAATATTTAATAACTTTGCAATTATAAGACGTCTCTTAATAGACAAAACAAAATCTCATTAATGAGGTGATTAAATGAAAAACAATGAGTCCACCATATTTGTTTTTATAGCTTCAATAATTATAGGTTTACTTATTGCTATGAATATTGGATTTAAAGGTAAAAATAATTTTTTAGATATAAAACAGTATAGCGAAGCATATAATGAAAGAACTAAATTGTATTCTGATCTAAATAATTTAAAACAGCAATATTATGTTAGTAAAGCTAAATTAGATAAATATAATAGTGGTGATGAAAAAAATGTTCTAGTAACAAAAGAAATTGAACAAGAGATTAATGAAAACAATTTACTATTAGGAAAAAGTGATGTTGCGGGTCCCGGAGTTAAAATTACACTGCAGGATGGTACAAATAATTTCGATGATTATCCTACTATGGATCAGTTAATTCATGACTCTGATATTGTACAAGTAATTAATGATCTTAGAAATGCTGGGGCAGAAGCTATTTCTGTAAATGGGCAGAGAGTTGTTTATAATAATTATGGATTGTGTGCTGGGTCGAATATCGATTTAAATGGCATTAAAATAGTGACACCATTTTATATTACAGCAATTGGTAATGAAGATGTATTGTATAATTATTTAACACTGGAGCAAACATATATAACTCAATTAAAAACTAGAGATGTCCATGTTAACGTCGTTAAACAAAATAAAATACAAATTTTGGCATATAATGGCAAATATATTTATAAGTATATTAAGTTAACTGAAAAATAGGCTTCATTAATTAAAAACATATAAAAATTTGAAAATATTGAAGGAATTTTATGCTTAATGAAGAATTAAGACATAAATGGAATAAATAATATAATTCATACAAAAGAAAATTTAAGGAGGGACGGATAGTTGTCTATCGGTGAAGTTTATAAAAATATAAAGGAAAAAATTCCAGAAGATGTAACATTAGTATGTGTTTCTAAAACTAGAACAATAGATGAGATAAAGGAAGTTTATGCTTCTGGAGCTAGAGATTTTGGCGAAAATAAGGTACAAGAATTGATGGAAAAATACGATAATTTAAAAGATGATATAAGATGGCACTTTATAGGCCATTTACAAACCAATAAAGTAAAATATTTAGTTGGTAAAGTTTACCTTATACATTCTTTAGATAGCATACATTTATTGAAGGAAATTGAAAAACGGTACGCTGCTAAAGGAAAAATCGCAAGTTTATTAATTCAAATTAATGTAGGCAAAGAAGTGGCAAAAACTGGTATAGCTGTTGAAGAACTAAGCTCGTTAATAAAAGCTTGTGAAGGATGTAATAATATAAAAGTTAAAGGGCTAATGGCCACAATACCGATTGGTAATGAAGAAAGTTCTAGAAAATATTTTACCAAGATGAAATCTATATTTGATAATCTAAAAACTTTTGACTATAAGAATGTTTCCATGGAGTTTCTATCATTAGGTATGAGTAAAGATTATAAAGTTGCCTTAGAAACAGGAGCAAATATGATTAGACTTGGTGAACACATATTTGGTAGTCGAGATTATAAAGAATAGGAGGTACTATAATGGCAAGTAAAGTAATAAATAAGGTTATGGGTTTTTTAGGTATGACAGAGGAAGATGAAGATGGAGATGAGATACAAGAAATGGACAATGAAGATGATAATGTGGATATAGAATCATTGAGGAATGCAAATAAAAAACAAAATAAAGTAGTAAATATACATACATCGGCGTCTACAAAGGTTGTTATCATAAAACCTGATGATTTTGATGAAGCAACGGTGATTAGCGATAATTTAAAATCTAGAAAAATAGTAGTAGTTAATACAACTGGATTAGACCCTAGAATTGGACAAAGACTATTAGATTTTGTTGGAGGGGTATGCTATGCATTAGGTGCTGAACTTCAGCAAATAGAGAAAGGGGTATACATAGTATCACCTTCTAATGTTGAAGTTAATAATGAATTAAAGACTGAACTTAGTTCAAAAGGAATTTTTAATTGGAATAAATAAAATATTGTTGAAAAATTATAATATTAGAAGGGAATAACTAATTATTAGCAATATTATTGAAATTCGGGAGGGTATAAAATTTGATTAGTAGTTTAATTAACATAATTTTTGATGTGCTAGAATATGCAATACTTATTGAAGTGATCTTGTCTTGGGTTTATGCGGGGCGGTCAAATCAATATATAGACTTATTACATAAAATCACAAATCCTCTTTTAGAACCTGGAAGAAAAATTCAAGACAGATATTTTAATAATATGATGGTAGATTTTTCACCAATAATAGCACTTTTTATTATAATGATATTAAGAAAAATTGTGTTTTTTATATTGTGAGTAATTATTTAAGGTAGGATTAAAATGAATAAAAGTCAATTTTTAAATAGCGTTAATATTGAGGATAAAAATTTATTATCCAACATATACAATAAAATACAGATAGCTGAAAAAACGGATAAAATTATATTTATTGATAATTTTTTGCCGCCAGCTGTATGGAATCAAATCTCAAATTTATGCGAAAATTATCAAACTAAATTATTTAAAAATGGTGTGTTTAAAAATGCTGATAGAAGAATGTTATCATTCTCTTCTTATGATGAACCTGTAACATATCCTATAATTATGTTGAAAATCAGCAATAAATCTAAATTTAGTAGACTTGATCATAAGGATTATTTAGGTGCTATAATGTCACTTGGAATTAAAAGAGAAAAATTGGGGGATCTAATAATTCAAAATGACGTATGCTATGCACCAGTTTGCAATGATATTAGTAATTATATTATAAATAATTTGAGAAAAATAAAGAATTGTCCTTGCGACGTTAGTGAATATGATTATATGTTAAATGATCTTCCGGAAAGAAAATTATTAGAGAAAACTATAATATCTACGTCTTTTAGACTTGATAGTATGGTCTCGGCAATTTGTAATGTGTCAAGAAGCAATTCGGTTGAACTAATATCAAAAGGCCAAACATTAGTGAATTATTTTCAATGTGAGAAAAAAGATAAGGTTATTAAAAATAATGATACCTTAACAATTAGAGGATATGGTAAATTTATGGTTGCAGATATTATAGGAAGCACTCAAAAAGGCAGACTAAAAGTAATAATAAAGCAATACATTTAGGTAGGGGTGGGAACAAAATGAAAATAACATCAATGGATATTAATAATAAAGAGTTTAAAAAAGGCTTAAGGGGTTACAATGCTGATGAGGTTGATGAGTTTTTAGATAAGGTAGCTGAAGAATATGAGGTTATATACAAAGAAAATTCAAATATAAAAGAAAAAGCATCATTTTTGGAAGAAAAATTAGAACATCATGTACAAATTGAAGCTACAATTCAAAGTACATTAGTGCTTGCTCAAAATGCTGCAGAACAAGTAAAAGCTTGTGCTCAAAAGGAATCAGAACTTATTATTAAAAATGCAAATGATTCTTCTCAAAAGTTAATAGATAAGGCTCACAATGATGTACTTAAAGTAAATGATGAATATGATAGAACTAAGCAGGAATTTGCAAAATTTAGAACGAAGTTTAGGAACTTTATGAATTGTCAGATTGAAATGTTTGATGGTTTAGAAAATGATTATCTTAAAAATAATAATGTGGGCAATGATTTAATTGACGATAATAACGATGAGAAAGATACTACTGATATAGAAAATTCAGACGTATCTGTTAAAAATATTGATGAAAATGAATTCCATAATAATGATTTAAAAGAAATAAAAAGTTTTTTTGCAAAAGGGTAGAAACATAAAAATCTCACTCATTGGGTGAGATTTTTTATGTGACTAATATAGAAAAGTTTAATTAAAAATTACTAATTAGTTATATAGTTATGAGGAGGAAAAAAAAGATGAATGTAGGTATTATTGGAGCAATGAAAGAAGAAGTTCAATCTTTAATTAACAATATGGAATTTGAAAGAAAAGAATTAAAGGCTAAAATGGATTTTAGGCTTGGTGTTATACAGAATAAACATGTAGTTGTAGTTACAAGTGGTATTGGAAAAGTTAATGCAGCTGTTTGCGCTCAAATATTAATCGATGATTTTCATGTTGATTATATTATAAATGTAGGTATTGCAGGTGGAACTGTCGATAATATATACCCAGGGGATATTGTAATAGGAGAAAACTTATTGCAACATGATATGGATACAACTGCATTTGGTGATAAATTGGGTCAAATTCCAAGACTAGACACATTTGATTTTAAATGTGATAAAAAACTAATTGAATATGCTAAAGAAGCATGCAAGGATATAAAGGAGCATAATCATTTTACTGGTAGAATTGTGTCAGGTGATCAATTTATTGCTAATATAGATAAAATAAATTGGCTTAATGGTGAGTTTGAATGTTTAGCTTGTGAAATGGAGGGAGCAAGTATTGCTCAAGTGTGCTATTTGAATAAAACTCCTTTTATTGTCATTAGATCAATATCAGACAATGCAAATAACGGAGCTAAAATGGATTATGAAAAATTTAAGGATATAGCTGTTGCCAATTCTACAAATATATTAAATAATATGTTGAAATTAATATAAAAGTTGATTTGTGTGTTTAAGTTTAAATATTTAAGCTATTTTTTAAAATATTATTAAATAAGTGTAATAATATTCTTTTCATGAGAAAACATAACCTTATAGAAGTTTTATTTGTTTAATATTACTACTATAAAAAAATGGAGGTGTTGTTATCATGGAAAAGAAAAAATTACAATATTATAAGGGAAAATTAATAACTGAGCAAATAAGAGTTCGTGATCTTATTAATCAAATGAAACAAAATGGAGTTATAGATTCTAATAGTGAATTGGCAACTGAATTATCTTTTTATGATAATCATCCGTCGGATACTGCAACCGAGTTATTTGATAAGGAAAAGGGAATTGCATTAAAAGGTAATGAAAATTCAATTTTAAATAAAATTGAGGGTGCATTAAAGGGTATTGAAAATAATAATTATGGAAAGTGTAAGAAGTGTGGAAAAAGTATTAATGAGGAAAGATTAGAATTCACACCTTATGCAGAAAACTGTATACAATGCCAAAGGTCTATTGATAATAGTATGCCAGCGGAGCACAGCAATAGATCTTCCTCTGAAGATGTACTAGGTTCATTTTTTAAATACAATGATGGTAATGTTGGTGTTGATCAGGAAGATACTTATCAAGCAGTGGAACGATTCAACAAATTAGATGACATAGTTGAGTTTTATGACGACGATGATAATGGTGGATATGTTGAACCTATTGAGGAAATAAGTAATGATCAATATAAAAATCAATTACCAGATTAATAATAAAGTGCTACAGGTTATAACTTAATCAAGTAAAATATAGAAAAGTATATATTGCATAAATTATAAACTTCATTAGAAATTGAGCAATATATACTTTTTTTATTGGTATACTAGGATTCTAGTATCTTGTTTTGGTAGTTTTTAATGTGCTTCAAACAGGGGGATGGGTATGGAAATTTTAATCGTTTTTATTGGTCTTCTATTGGATAGGTTAAGCAAACTTTGGGCGCTCAGTGTTTTAAAACAAAGCAATGGAACTATAATAATTAAGGACTTTTTTAAATTAGAATACTTAGAGAACAGAGGGGCAGCTTTTGGAATATTGCAAAACAAATTAATTTTGCTAGCGTTAGTTACATTGATAGTCATTGGAGTTATGATATATTATATTATTAAGTATAAGCCAAAGTCAAAGTTTTTAAGGATAAGTTTTGCTTTAATTATAAGTGGAGCACTTGGAAATTTATATGATAGATTATTTTATAAATATGTTGTAGATTTTATTTTATTTCATTATAAAGATATCTATAATTTTCCTACATTTAATATAGCAGATAGTTTAGTAGTTGTAGGAACATTGATTTTGGCAATTTCTATAGTAAAGGAAGAGGTATAGATGGAAAAGTTTGAGTTTAACGTTGGGGAAGATTCAGTTGGTACAAGATTAGATGTTTTTATTTCTAATGAATTTGAACATAAATCAAGATCATATATTCAGAAAATAATTGAAGGCGAGACAGCTATTGTAAATGGAAAATCTAGGAAAAGCAATTTTAAACTGAAGTTAGAGGACAAAATTACTTTGGAGATTCCGGATCCTATAGAATTAAATGTAAAAGCTGAAGATATACCATTAGATATTTTGTATGAAGATAGTGACGTAATAGTAATTAATAAACCACAGGATATGGTGGTTCATCCAGCACCGGGGAATTATACTGGTACATTAGTTAATGCACTTCTTAATCATTGCACAGACCTATCAGGTATCAATGGCGTTCTAAGACCAGGCATAGTGCATAGAATTGATAAAGATACATCTGGAGCTTTAGTAGTTGCTAAAAATGATATAGCACATAATTGTCTTGCTGCGCAACTTAAAGATCACTCAATGACAAGAAGTTATTTAGCTCTTGTAGAAGGTGTTATTAAAGATGATAAGGGTACAATTGATGCACCTATTGGTAGGCATCCTAAAGACAGAATTAAAATGGCAATAGTTGAAAGTGGTAAAAGGGCTGTTACACACTTTAAAGTAATAGAAAGATTTGATAGTTATACATTAGTAGAATGTAACTTAGAAACAGGTAGAACTCATCAAATAAGAGTACATATGGCTAAAATAGGGCATCCTTTGGTGGGGGACTCAGTATACGGCTTTAAAAAACAGAAGTTTAATCTAAAAGGCCAAGTTTTACATGCTAAAAAGCTTGGATTTATACACCCAACTACTCATAAATATATTGAGTTTATTTCACCACTTCCAGAATATTTCACACAACTTTTAAACAAGTTAAAAAGCTAAAAAATAGTTGAAAAAGCTCAGAATATGTGATATTATAAATATAATATAATTTCTATGCCTTTAAATGTTCCAGAGAGATCATAAGGATAAAGATAGTGATACTTATATGCAAGTATAGTATGCCTTTACCTTTTTTGGTAAGGGCTTTTATTATTGGGCATATTAAAATAAATAATATTAGGTAGGAGGTGAGATTATGGAATTTAAATCAGTGTTATTAGATGAAAAAGCGATAAAAAGAACACTTACAAGAGTAGCACATGAAATTATTGAAAAAAATAAAGGAACAGAAAACATTATATTTGTTGGAATAAAAAGAAGAGGGGTTCCAATTGCTGAGCGAATTTCTTTTTTAATAGAAGAATTTGAGGGAATTAAAGTCCCGGTAAGCAGTGTGGATATTACATTATACAGAGATGATTTATCTTCGCTAAATGATCAACCAGTTTTAAATAATATAAATTTAGGTATAGATGTGAGAGGTAAAAAAATAATTTTAGTAGATGATGTACTATATACTGGAAGAACTGCAAGGGCAGCAATTGACGCCATAATAGATAAGGGAAGACCTCAAATGATACAATTAGCTGTTTTAGTAGATAGAGGCCACAGAGAGTTGCCAATTAGAGCAGATTACGTAGGAAAAAACATACCAACTTCAGGCAAAGAGATGATTTCTGTGGAACTCTCAGAAATAGATGAGAAGGATTCGGTAAGTATATATGAACTTTAACTTTAATCTTTTAAAATAGTCCTAGAGAGGCTAAAAGGAGGAACTAATGAAAAATTTTATAGATGTTGACGAAAAATTACCTATATTAAAAACCCTACCACTTAGTTTCCAACATTTGTTTGCTATGGTTGGGGCAACAATACTTGTACCAATGCTTACAGGTCTTAGTCCATCAATTGCACTATTTTGTAGTGGTGTGGGAACTTTACTCTATATATTATGTACAAAAGCAAAGTTACCTGCATATTTAGGATCATCTTTTGCGTTTATTGGACCCATGGGTGTTGCTACAAAGGCATATGGACAAAGTTCTATGCTATCAGGAATTATTGCAGCAGGTTTTGTATATGTAATTGTAGCTTTAATTATTAAACTTATAGGAATAAAGTGGTTAGATAGATTATTGCCACCAATAGTTGTAGGTTCTGTTGTAATTGTAATAGGGCTTAGTTTAGCTAGCGTTGCTATAAATTGGTCAGGTTTAAATGCCGCATTTACAACACCATCATTAGATGGTGTATCCAGAGCAACATGGATAATTATATCAATGACAACTTTAGCAATAGCAATAATCGGTACTATGTATTTTAAAGGATTTTTCGGAGTCGTACCAATTTTGATTGCCATGGTTGTTGGGTATGTACTTTCTATAATTCTAGGAGTAATTTCACCTGAGGTTTTAAACAAAATTGGTTCTGCACAGTTTCTTAGACTACCAAGTTTTGTTTTGCCCACATTTAACATGAATGCGATTATGCTTATGGCACCTATAGCTTTTGTAACACTCGCCGAACATATCGGACATGTATATGTTACAAGTAATGTAGTTGGCAAAAATTTTACAAAGGATCCTGGACTTCATAGATCAATTCTTGGAGATGGTATTGCTACGATCTTTGCTGGTTTTGTAGGTGGACCACCTAATACAACTTATGGTGAAAACATAGGAGTTATGGCAATTACTAAGGTATACAGTGTTTGGGTAATTGGCGGAGCAGCTATTATAGCAATTGTATTGTCTTTTATAGGACCAGTTTCAGAAGTTATAGGGAATATTCCATTGCCTGTAATTGGTGGAGTTAGTGTTATGCTATTTGGAATAATAGCGTCATCGGGTTTTAGAATTTTTGTTGAAGATAAAGTTGATTTTAGCAAAAAAAGAAATTTGATTATTGCTTCAGTAATTATAGTTTTAGGAATTGGCGGAGGTGGTATTAAGTTCCAATTTGCAGGTGCAGATGTAGAAATTGCAGGACTTGCGCTTGCAACTTTGGTTGGAATAATACTTAACTTAGTTTTACCTAAAAACAGTAAGTCAGGAGATAATTAATTTTGCATTGTTAAACAAGATTATGTATTTAAGTGTCGGAGTTATTCTGACACTTTTATTTATTTAAAAAGTGTAAATCAAATAATGTAGACAATAATAACAAATAGAGATATTATTATATAAGTAATGTTTGTTATAAACATAAGAGAAATGGGAGAGATATATATGATGTATACTTTAATTGCCACTACGACGTTTGGTTTAGAAGCGATTACCGCTAAGGAACTAAAAGCACTAGGGTATGAAAATTTAATTGTAGAAAATGGGAAAGTAACGTTCAGCGGAGACGAAATGGATATTGCTATATGTAATATTTGGTTAAGAACTGCAGAAAGGCTGTTTATTAAAATGGCAGAATTTAATGCCTTGTCTTTTGAAGATTTATTTCAAGGTACAATTGCTATAAATTGGGGTGATTTTATACCTGAGGATGGCAATATGCATATCATAGGTAAATCTGTAAAGTCAAAGCTTCATAGTGTTCCAGATTGCCAAGGTATAGTAAAAAAGGCAGTAGTAGAATCCATGAAGAAAAAATATGATAAAGAGTGGTTTTCAGAAGAAGGACCTGAGTATAAGATAGAAGTTGGAATTTTAAGAGATGTAGTAACTTTATCAATTGATACTTCAGGTGTTGGTTTACATAAGAGAGGATATAGAGAATATGCTGGTGAGGCGCCACTTAAGGAAACTTTAGCTGCTGCTCTTGTACTTATAAGTAAATGGGATAGCACAAGAGTTTTAGCTGATCCACTTTGTGGTTCTGGAACAATAGCCATAGAAGCTGCTCTTATTGCCAAAAACATGGCTCCAGGAATAAATAGAAACTTTGCAGCAGAGAATTGGCCAAGTATGGATAAAGATATTTGGGATCAAGTTCGTGAAGGGGCAAGAAAAACTGTAAACACCAATGAAATTGAAATATTAGCTTCAGATATTGATGGAAGACTACTTAAGGTAGCAATAGAAAATGCAGAAAAAGCAGGGGTCAAAGACTTTATAAAATTTCAGAAAATACCAATGCAGGAGTTTGCATCTAGGCAGAAATATGGAGTTATAATAACTAATCCACCTTATGGAGAAAGATTAGGCGAGGCAGCAGAAGTAAAAAAACTACATATTGATCTTGGAGAAATGTATTCAAGTTTAAATGAGTGGTCTTGTTTTGTTATAACATCTAATCGTGATTTCCAAAAAGATTTTGGTAAGAAAGCAGATAAAAATAGAAAATTATATAATGGAAGATTATTATGTTACTATTACCAATACATAATAGAAATACCTAGGAAAAAGAAGGAAGACTAGAGAACTATAGACTTTCTTTTGCATGACTTGAATAAGAGTTTGAAATATGAAATTTCATTAAGAAATTCTAGTGTTTTGTTCATGGAAAATTCTCTGGCACTCACACTCGACGTCCTGTCTCGAGTTCGCTAGCCTTCCTTCCTGGAAGGCTCACGAGAATTTTCCATTTACAAAACAAGAATTTCTAAATGAAATTTCAATTTTTTCTGCTCTTCTTATTTCAAGTCACTTCCGCAGGAAGTCATACTAGTATGTCTTTGTGGAAGGTCAAGGGATCGGGATTCTCTATTCCTAAAGCAGAAATAAGGCAAGGAAGATATTATACATATCTCCATTGCCTTATTTTTTTGTATGTAACCGCTCTTAGATATATTAGAATGATTGTGTGATAGTATGGACATTCTTCGAAGTTGTTTGCTAACTTGCTAACAAATATCTTTTTTTATTCTATTCTTTCTAGTGTACTTTCAACTGGGGTTACATATATAGTTTTATTTGTCGTGTAAATAACCATTCCAGGTTTAGCTCCGGTTGGTTTATGAACATTTTTGACCTGTGTATAATCAACAGGTACACTAGAAGAGTTTTGGGATTTGCTATAAAATGCTGATAGGTTCCCAGCCTCGAGTAGTGTGGATTCAGGAATATCTTCTATATTTTTAATAATTACATGGGAACCAGGTATATCTTTTGTGTGTAGCCACATATCTTTTTTGTTCGCAAATTTTAAAGTTAATAAATCATTTTGAATATTATTTCTTCCAACATAAATATCAATGCCATCACTTGAAATAAAGTGCATTGGTTTTGTTGGTTTTGCTTTTTTCATTTTATTATGTTTTTTTATTTTAATATATTCAGTTACTATTAATTCATTTTTAATATCTTCAATTCCATTGTAATTTTCTACATTTATTATGTTAGTGAGTACAGAATGAAGATACTTCAATTCATTTTTAGTGAGATTCATTTGAATTGTTCCCATTTGCTCTGCTATCTTAAATTTATTATATTTTTTGTAATAATATTGAACATTTTGCGAAGGAGTTTTATTGGCGTCTAGTTTAATTTTAACGTAATCGCCATTATCAGTATAATAATTTACAACATTCGCGAATTTGTCACCTTTTTTAAGCGAATAAATATTAGCAGTTAGGAGTTCACCGTTTAACTTATAAGCACCTTTAGTGGTACATTCTTTTAAGGTTCTAGTAAGTATTTTCACCTTCTTATCACAACGACTAATATTATTATTAACTATTTTTTGAAGGTTTGAGCTTTTAGAATTTAATCTATCATGTTTATCTTTACGGAAATAGAAAGTTTCTATTAATTTAGATGGTGAATCAAAAATTTCACAATCATAATCTTTTAATGAGGTAAGTTTTATGCAATGAAAATCTTTTAATTTATCGTTTTTAGAGTATGAAGCTAAAAAAATATTATCATGCATATTGTTAAATGTATCTACTGTAAATTCATAAATGTTTTTAGCATGTTCTAAATCAAATTCAGCATTTTGCGACATATATCTATAAACAAGTTCCGATGATAATTTAGAACTTACTCCTGTGAAAGTACCAGTGAAAAACTTTTCACCAAATGGCATTTCTTTATCAGTTAGGTATTTGCAAAATTCATCATAACCAAAATTAAAAGCATCTAGTTTTGTGGAAGCAGGTGGGTATATATATTCGACACCGGTATATAAAACACGATAACTGTTAACATCTGAGCTAACATGCTTAATGCTATCCATAATTATGTTATCACGTGCTCGTACTAAACTAATATTACTATGCCTGCCCATTATTTCAATTATTAGTGAGTAAACACTATCAAATCCTAATTCATCGCTGCTTTTAAAGTCAATAACAAGTAATCTATCTGAATTAAGCTGTTTAACGGATAAGACAGTAGCAGTACTTAAATATTTTCTTAGAAGCATGCAGAATTTAGGCGCTTGTATTGGGTTTTGTTTATTAAACTGTGTTAAATGAATTCTTGGATAATTTGCGCTAGAACTTATTAACAACTTATATACTATTCTATTTTTTTTAAAACTTAAAATGATCTCATCTTTTTCTGGTTGCGTTACCTTATCAACTCTACAACCTATAATTATATCTTTTATTTCTTTAACGAGACTAGATAAGTAAATGCCATCTAATGCCATATATATATCACCCTTTCATTATGTTAATCTATATAAATCTTATTTATGCTTTGTAAATAATACATTATATACTATACTACTATTAAGATGTACTATTATTAACAGTATACCATTAAAGAAAATTATTGAAAAGTAATGGTGTTTGTCAGTAAGGAGGAGGAGTTATATGGAAATTATAAACTTTACTAAAATGCAGGGAACAGGAAATGATTTTATTATTATAGATGATTTTGATGAAAAATATAATAATTTAGAGAAACTTGCGAGCAAATTATGTGATAGGCATTATGGAATTGGTGCGGATGGGATTTTAGTGGTTAGAAAAAGTAAAATAGCGAATATACAGATGATAATTATTAATGCAGATGGTTCTTATGCATCTATGTGCGGTAATGGTATAAGGTGTTTTGCTAAATACATATGGCAGAAAAAATATGTGTTAGGCGATAGTATAAAAATTGAAACTGGTGATGGAGTAAAACTTGCAAATATATGTGTTAAAAATGGAGTGGCGCAAGGAGTAACTATAAATATGGGGAAATACAGTTTTAATCCTAAAGACATACCATCTTTAAATAAGGGAGAGATAATAAATAAAAAATTAGAAAGTGATAATAGAGATTATTATATTACCTCTTTGCTTATGGGTGTGCCACATACTATTGTTTTCGGAAAACTTAAAGATTATGAAATTTCTGAGGGAAAATTTATTGAGCATAATGATTTGTTTCCTGAAAACACAAATGTTAACTTTTGCGAAGTAGTAGACAAAAATTTAATTAAGGTTAAAACTTGGGAAAGAGGTGCTGGACCAACGTTAGCATGTGGAACTGGTAGCTGCGCCTGCGTGGTAGCGGCAAATAGACTAGGGCACACAAGCGAGAAAGTAACAGTACAAGTACCAGGTGGTGTGCTTAATATAGAAATTGTGAAAGATGAGGTTCTGATGGAAGGGCCAGCAGAAACTATCTTTGAAGGGAAATTTTATATAAATTAAATAAAAACAACTGCCTATATTTATTAGTGCAGTTGTTTTTTTATGCAGTTTTTTTTGCATAAACCAATAAAAGTGAATAAAATACTTAAAAATGACAATGCTTACAAATAGGATGTCCTTAGTATATTTCACATTTTAAGAAAGGTAAAAAATTATGAAAAAAAATTTGCTCCAATTATTATTAAATAAAAATTTAATTACAACAAAGCGGTATAAAGAAGTAAAGGAACTTTCACTTAAAGAAAATTGTAGTGAAGAACAGATAATTTTTCAAGATATAAAAGAAGATATAAATGAACTTATTAAGATATTAGACAAAGACTTTAATATACCATACATTGATTTAGAATCTTCGTTTGTAAAAAATGAAGCATTTAATTTAATTTCAAAGGAGGTAGCAAATAAATATAGTTTAGTACCTTTTTATGATATGAATAATGAAGTAAACGTGGCTTTTTCAAATCCATTCGATATTAAAGTTATAGATGAGTTGAAATTTATAACAAATAAAAAAATAAAAGTGTTCTTCGCTATAAAGAGTCACATATCCGAGGTTATTAAAAACTGTTATGGAAAACAAATTGTAGATGTGGCAGTTGAAGAAATGAAAAAAGAGTACATGTTAGAAGTTAAACAAAAAAACATAGAGGCGCACTCAGCATTTTCTACTGAAAATGCACCTGTAATACGGATAACTAATTCTTTGTTAAAACAGGCTGTAGATGCAGAGGCAAGTGACATTCATCTAGAGCCATTTAAATTTTTTGCAATAATTAGAATGCGAGTAGACGGTATATTAAATGAAATTAATCAAGTACCGAGTAATGTCTATAAATCATTATGCACAAGGTTAAAGATTATGGCGAACATGGATATTGCCACTAAGTTAATTCCTTTAGATGGAAAGATAACTGAGAATATAGACGGAATTGATTATGATTTCAGAGTTTCTTCGCTTCCAACAATGTATGGTGAAAAGCTAGTGATAAGAGTTCTATACAAAGCAGAGAAATTTATTAATTTAGACTCATTAGGATTTGGCTCAGAGAAAGTTATGCATTTAAAGGATATATTAAAACTTTCTCATGGAATGATAATAGTGGCAGGACCTACAGGAAGTGGAAAATCAACAACACTATATGCACTATTGAATGAAATTAATAGCAAGAGTAAAAACATTATAACTATTGAAGATCCAATAGAATATAACATGTCTAGAGTTAATCAAGTAAATGTTAATAACAAAGCAGGTCTTACTTTTTCAAATGGATTAAGGAGCGTTTTAAGGCAAGATCCTGACGTGATAATGATCGGAGAGATACGAGATGAGGAAACAGCACATATAGCCGTGAGAGCATCGATAACTGGACATTTGGTGTTATCAACATTACACACAAATGGGGCTATAGAATCAATATCTAGGTTAATTGACATGGGCATTCCATCTTATCTAGTCGCAGATTCATTAGTTGTTGTGTTAGCTCAGAGATTAGTACGGAAATTATGTCCCTATTGTAAAATTGAACATACAATTATTCATGACAAATTTCAGCATCTTGGATTAAAAAAGGGTGAGAAAATATTTAAAGCTTTAGGATGTAATAAGTGTAACGAAACAGGATACAAAGGCAGAACTGTGATATACGAATTATTTAAGTTGGATAGTAATCATAAATCCATTATTTCAAGAAGTGGCATAAGTGATGAACTTTGGAAATATTGCAATGAAAAAAAATCAAGTTCTTTTATGGAGAGTTGTAGAGAATCAGTGCTTAAGGGCATAACCTCGATAGAAGAGTTTGAAAATGCTACATTTAGCTATAATTTCAAATGAATCAGCTAAAAAACATCAAGTCAAAGATGGCTAAGGGACAGGGGAAATAACAATATGAGATATAAATATATGGCTAAAACGTCGAATGGATTGGCAATACAAGGTAATGCCGAGAGTGAAAGTATTGAGGAGTTGGCATTACAGCTACGTGAAAAAAAATTATTTTTAATAAAAACTAAAAAAATGAGAAATATAAAAGAATTTTATAGAAAACCTAATTTGAAAACAATATCTATATTTTGTAAGCAATTCTCAATATGTATCAAAGCGGGAATACCAATATGTGATATTCTTGATTTGCTCTATGAGCAAATGTTAAATAAATCCATAAAAAAGAGTCTAATAATTATTAGAGAAAATGTACAAAATGGTAACTCGCTTTTTAAAAGCATGGAGAAGACTACCAATGTATACCCTGAGTTTATGATAAATATGATCTATTTGGGTGAAGAGAGTGGAAAACTTGATATAATCCTTGAAGAAATGTCTAAGTATTATGAAAAAGAACACAAACTGCTAAAAAAATTTATTAATTCATTGATTTATCCTTGCACAGTGTTTGTAACATTAATGATAGTATCTTTGTTTTTACTCATAAAGGTAATCCCGACGTTTATTACAAATTTAAATTCGATGGATGCAGAAATACCATTAGTAACTAGAATGGTGATATGGAGTAGCGATTTTCTACGTAATAATTTGTTGTGGATTGTAATAATTGTTTTAATCTCAGTTTTTGTAATTATAGAATATATTAAAACTGAGAGTGGGAAACTTGCATTTGATAAGTTTAAGTTTATGTGCCCTATATTAGGTTCAGTATATAAAAGACTTGTTTACACAAGGTTTTCTAGAGGACTTAACATATTATTAGGTAGTGGAGTAGGACTTTTAAAAGCTTTTGAAATAATTAATGATGTTATCGGTGATACATATTTTAAGTTGAAGCTTAAAACAGCATCTAATGATATAAAAAAAGGTGAAGATTTATCAAGTTCAATAAATGCAATGAATTTGTTTCCTCAGTTTTTTGTGGCGATGATAAAAATAGGAGAAGAAACTGGTAATTTGGAAGGTATGTTTTTGACCGCTGCAGACATATTTTATGAAGATGCAGAGGAAAATGTAGAAAAAGCTACAGTTATGTTAGAACCAATTCTAATAATATTTTTAGGAATTATGATTGGTACAATTATATTAGCAGTAATGTTACCCATGCTAAATGTTATGGATTCTGCAGGAAAGTATTAATTAAATCAAAGCATTACTAAATCAAAGCATTACTAAATAAGTAAGAAAGGCGAATTTATGCGTAAAGGTTTTACATTGATCGAAATGATATTAGTTATATCTATTATGAGCATAATTGGAGGATGTAGTTTTGTTTCACTCAAATATTATAATACAGTAAAAAATAGAGTAGATGCCCAGTATTATTGTAATGCTATAGTGAGTTTTATTAATAATTCAAAAATGTATTGTAGAGAAAACTCTTCTAGTGCAACTGTAACTTTTGATATACAAAGAAATGAAATGAAACTAGAAAAAGGAATTACAATAGTAAATAAACTAACATTTGAAAATAAAATAGCGTTATATCAAATTACGGGGAGGCAGAGTAATGGAGATATAATTATTGATAATAAGGGCTTTAGCAATGATGCGTGTACGATAACGTTAAAGGATAATAATTTAGTAGAACATGAGATTACAATGAGAGTAGGTACTGGATATGTCAAAATTAACAAGTAAAAAGGGATTTACTTTAATCGAGGTATTATGTAGTCTAGGGGTATTTTCTATTATTTTCACTTGCATGATGTCTTATGAATTAGCATCTATAAATATGAAAAAAGATGTTAAAATTCTAAATAATAATGTGTTAATAATGGAAACTCTGAAAAACAACATTATATACTCTATGACCTATGAAGAATTATCGAAGTTACAGAATGATAATAAGTTATTTATAAATAGTGAAAACATAACTTTTGATAGAATAAGAACTCCGGTAGTAGATTTGTTTTCAAATACGATGACCATAAATAAATCATATATAAAATTAAGCTTTATAAAAAGCGAATTAAAGGTTTATAGTCTGAATCTTTCATTATACACAGGTATACCAAACAGTGCATTAGTGTTACAGTGCAATTTTTATAAAGGTTGTCATGAATGAAGAAAAAGGGATTTACACTTATAGAGATGGTAATTGCTTTGGGGTTGGTGTTTTTATTGTTTGGAGTGGTTAATGGTATGCTTATATCTTATGTGAAAAACTATAAAAATAGTGTAATACAAAACAAAGGATTTAATTATTTAAATGAAGCGATAGCTGTAATAGACAAAGAAGTTAACCAAAATGCCAAAGGTGTAATAACCGAAGAAAATATTATTAAGATAAATTGTTATGATGGAACTACATTAAATAATATAAAATTAATTGATAGAAAACTTTATATTTTATATGGTACAGAATACAGTAAACCCATGGATAATTCCACTAAAAGTGTAATTATAGATGATGTAAAGGAATTTGTAGCGCTTAAACCTGGGAGAATTCTTTATATTAAGTTGAGCTGGTACAATGGCCAAAGTATTGAGAGGTGTTTAGCAATACAAAATGCAAACTAAAAAGGGATTTATATTGATCTATACTATTTTAATAGGAATTATCTGCTTAGTAATCATGATATATATATTTGATATTAAAGTTGCAGAAGTTAAATACTCTGCAAGTGCTAAGGGGTATATATTAAAAGATGACAGTTATCAAAAGAACAAAGAATATTTAACAACTATGTTTTTCACATATATTAAGGAGAACAGTAAACAAATAAAAGAGCTTGGAACAAATGAATTCTTTAATAATTTTAATAATGACACTATAAAGTATGGTAAAGCCAATGTTAGTTATATAAAGATTACAAATGAATTCATATTTGCAACGCCTTATGAAGATAGGATAAATAGAAATGATTACTATAAATTAGAATCTACTGGCGAAAGTTTTAAAATTATATTTATAAAAACTGATTACACCTATAAATGAGGAGGCAAAAATGAAATTGAAAAAAAATATGTTCCTAGAGGTTTCAGATAAAAGAATTTGTGGTATAGAATTTTCAAAACACAAAATGTTAAGTAGAACTATAAATTTTATTGAGGAAACTAAGTATTATAAAGATAGACTTGATCTGAAAGATTTTAAAGTAGATATAAAAAATAAAAACTTATATATTATGGTTGAAGGTGAAACAGTATATATTAAAATGGTAACATTGCCATTAGTTAAAAAACATCAAATTCATGATATGATCAAAAATGAATTAAAATATTATTATAAAGATATTGAAAATATGGCATTTACTTATAAATCAATTAAAGAAGACAAAATCAATATGGAGTTATTAGTTTTTTGTCTAAAGGGAAGTAATTTAGATATTTTAGAAAATAGTATTGAAAATAACATAACTTTAAGAAAAATAAATCTAATCCAGTTTTGTTTTAAAAACTATTATTCAAACAAAATCAATGCAAATAATTATATATTAGTTTTCTATTATAATAGCAATATATATTTCTTGATGTGTTGTAATAATGAAATTGTGGCTAATAATATTGTAAATATTGAAGAATTAGATCAATTTGAATTTGCAATGTTAATGAACGAATTTTTAGAACAGTATAATGATTACACTAAATTAAGTGAAAAAATATATTATGCAAATATTAAAAAACTAAATATTAGTGAATTAGAGTATGCAGCATTACCTTATCAAATATTAGATGATGTAATGCGAGAAGAATTATTAAAATATATGATAGTAAAAGGATAGATAATATGATGAAAAACACATTCATTCCTAATTGGTATATAGATAAAAAAAATAAAATAGGAAATAAAAAAATCAAGATATGTATTATGGTGACTATTATATTAAATATTGTTTTACTAAGTTTAATATTTAATACGTACCATGGAGTTAGTAGTATTAAAGGAAAAATTGCACATCAAAAAATGAATATCAATGTGCCAAAAGGGGTTAAAGGTACCGAGGTTGTAAAAAAAGATACAACAAGTATTGAGCTATATAGTAAACTTAGCAAATTTTTAGTACAAAACAATTTAAATTGTAAGAACATTATTATAACAAAAACTAATTTAGAAATGGAAATTGAAGTTAAAAGTTATGATGAATATATTGTCGCAATAGAATGTATAGAAAACAATTATTCAATAAAAAAATTAACTTCTAATAATAAAAATAAAGGAAACTTTAACTTCGAAGTTATAATAGAGGTATAAAAATGTATAAAAGCAGAAAAAATATTGGGATACTATTTATATTACTTATGTTGATTGTAATTTTATCTTTTAAACTTGTTTTTGTTAAAAATAAGTTTATTACAATTAAGAATCAGACGATATCTAAAGAGAAAGGTGAAAAAAATATTACTATAAATAAGAATGTTGAAACTCAAAATAAATACGGATATAATGACATTCTAAAATGTATAGGAAGCAATAAAAGTTTTGAAGTAAAATCAATTAATATGGTTGAAAATGAGAAATGTAATGTAGAAATCATTTATAAAGGAGATATAAAATTATTAAATACATCATTAAATGATTTAAGTAAAAGTAAAATTTTTTTAAATATAGATAAGATAAGTTTTAACCAGAATGCTAAAATTACAAACCTTAATATTAATTTTTTAAAGAATAAATAATGCATAAGTATGGTTGCTTTTTATATAAAGCAAGCATACTTATTGTTGATTACTTTAAATTAATATAGTGAAAACATGAGATTGTTAAAAAAAATACACGATTATAGAAATAATATGCAATTATATTTGCAAATATCATTAAGTTTTGATAAAATAACATTGTTCCACTGTAATGTTTATAGTTAGTGTGGTTATAGAATATTTTTTAGAGTAAACGATGCATTTGATATTTTAATCATAAAAAGTTCAAGTTTATGATACATTAAAGAAGATAAAATAGCATTATGTAAAGTTTACATTAGAAGAGATAAACAATAAATATTGATGTAGTTGTAATACATTTTTAAATATTTATGCAATAGAACAATATGGTATTAAATTACCTAGTAAGGTTATAATATAAATGGGTAAAGTGAACTATTAAAGAATTTTGGAGGGATACTAAATGATTTCAGCTGGAGAGATAAGAAAAGGAACTACATTCGAAGAAGGTGGACAAGTTTACACTGTATTAGATTTTCTACATGTAAAACCTGGTAAGGGTGCTGCTTTTGTTAGAACTAAATTAAGAAATGTAATTAATCAAGGGGTTACAGAAAAAACTTTTAATCCAACTACCAAATTACAAGAGGCTGTTATAGAAAGAAAAGAAATGCAGTATTTATATTCAGCAGATGGATTATATTACTTTATGGATCAGGAAACATTTGAACAAATACCACTTAATTATGAAAAAGTCGAAGAAGCTATAAAATACTTAAAAGAAAACATGTTTGCTATAATAAAATTTTATAAAGACGATGCTTTCTCAGTAGAAGCTCCAAACTTTGTAGAATTATTAATAACTAGTACTGAACCAGGTGTCAAAGGCAATACATCTTCAAGTGTAACAAAACCAGCTACGGTGGAAACAGGAGCAATAGTTCAAGTACCAATGTTTGTTAATGAAGGTGAAACTATAAGAATAGACACTAGAAATGGTGACTATATGTTAAGAGTTTAGAATTCTAAAAAAAAGAACCAATTTGGTTCTTTTTTTTTGTTCTTTTTTTTGGAGTTAGTACATATATTATGGAAATGAATCTGAATTAAGTTAATAAGTTTTCAATTACATGGCATATTTTCTGGGGTTGTAAAATACAAATTATATATAGGATGGTGAAAAAAATGTTAGCTACAAAAGATTTATTTGAGATATTACCTAAGATTATTAGAAACAAATTAGAACAAGTTAATAATTTACAACAACTTGAAGAAATTAGAATAAAAGTAAACAAACCTATATTTATTCATATTGGAAGTAAAGAGGAAATGTGGGACTATATCGCAACAACAGAGGATATAAAATACATAATGCAGAGGATTAGTAATTATTCAATTTATGCGTTCGAGGACGAGATTAGGCAGGGGTATATAACTATAAAAGGTGGCCATAGAGTTGGATTATGTGGAATTTGTGTTATTGAAAATAATAGCATAAAAACTATAAAAGATATTTCATCTATAAACATAAGGGCATGTAAAGAAATTATTGGTTGCGCTGATAGAGTAATGCCTTATATTACTTATAATAATTCAGTTTACAATACAATCATCATATCGCCACCTAAATGTGGAAAAACTACTTTAATTAGGGATATTTCAAGGCAAATATCTCAAGGAAATAAAAATAGAAATTTTCAAGGAAAAAATGTTTCTGTAATTGATGAGAGGTCTGAAATCGCAGGTTCATTTAAAGGAGTACCTCAAATGGATATAGGAGATCGAACGGACGTATTAGACAATTGTCCTAAGAGCCAGGGGATTATGATGGCGATTAGAAGCATGTCTCCTGATGTAATAGTTTGTGATGAGATTGGTACCAAAAAGGATATGGAAAGCGTTTTAATGGCATTAAATTCTGGAATTAGTTTAATAACAACTATTCATGGTTTTGGAATTGAAGATTTGTACAAAAGAGCTGTGTTTAAAGAAATCGTAGATAATTATGTATTTACTAGAGGAATAGTACTGAGTAACAAAAAAGGAATCGGAACTATAGAACGTATTTATGATTTTACTAAAGGTATAGATGTGTGGAGGTCATAATATGATTAAAATAATATGTTGTATTGTAATATTATGTGCATCAACTATGGCTGGATTTATATATAGTGAAAGATTAAAATATAGAGTCTGTCAACTTAATGAAATGGAGAGAGCAATATATCAGCTTCAAAATGAAATAACTTATGTACATGCTCTTTTGCCAGATGCTTTTAAAAGCATAGCAAGTAAAAGTAAATATCCTATAAATGAATTTTTTAATAAAACAAGTGAATTATTATGTGAAAATGAATATGAAAATGTATACCAGGCTATGTATAGTGCGGTAGAGTCAACAAGAAGCAAATTATATCTGAACTCTGAAGATATAAATGTTATTTTGGATTTATCCAAAACACTTGGAGAATCTGATATTCAAGGTCAAAATAGTATGTTTATACCTACTCTAGCTAATTTGAAAAAACAAATAAAAGTAGCAGAAGAATTTATGAACAAAAATATAAAAATGTATAGATACCTAGGTTTTTCTTTTGGAGCAATGCTGGTAATAGCATTAATATAGGGGGGAGGTTTTTTAAGTGTTAGATGTTAGTTTATTGTTTAAAATTGGGGCAACAGGTATTCTGATTATTATTATTGATAAGATTTTAAAAAGTGGTGGCAAAGATGATATAGCTGTGGTTGCAAACTTGGCTGGAGTAATACTACTTCTTATGATGGTTATAAATTTAGTAAATAAACTGTTTACTTCTGTCAAAACTCTGTTTCAGTTTTAATGTAGGCAGATAACAATTTAAAGAGAGCTATCTTTTATTCAAAAGCAATCACAGATGCAATGAAGGAGGAAATTATGGAAATAATTAAAGTTGTTGCATTTGCTTTTATAGCATTATTTATTGTACTTATATTTAAAGGTAGAAGAGATGACTTGGCTATTCAAGTTAGCATTGTAGCAGGAATATTAATTTTCTTATTTATGGTAAACAAGCTTACAATAATAATGACTTTTTTACAGACGCTAGCAAATAAGGCCAATATTGATGTTATATATTTGAACACAGTTCTTAAAATACTTGGAATTGCATATTTAGCTTCATTCAGTAGTGAGATATGTCGGGATGCTGGGGAAAATAGTATTGCAGGTAAAGTGGAATTTGCTGGAAAAATATTAATATTAGCTTTAGCTATCCCAATTTTAATGTCGGTTTTACAATCTATTTTGAAGATAATGTAAAAATACTATATGAAAAAAAATGATACTAATCTTAACGTAGAGGTATAATATGAAAAAAATATTAATGGTTTTAATATTTTCATTATGTTTAGTATATTTCCCTATTAATGTACAAGCTCTAGAGACAGGTCAAATAGGTGAAAAGCAGCAATTAGAGATAACAAACTTATATGACTACATATCTAATGTGAAAACAAAATATGAAGTATTTAACGACATGCAGCCAAAAGCTTTTGTAGAACAATTTGTAAAAACTGGACAAGGTGGATTTAGTTTTAAGAATATATCTAATTATGTTATTAAATACACATTCAAAGAAGTTATTTCATCAATGGAATTAATAGGAAGCCTTATGATTATTGCTCTAATATGTGCACTACTTAGTAACCTTCAGAGTGCTTTTAGTAAAGAGAGTTTATCAAACATTGCTTATTTTGCATGTTATGGTGTAATGATTATTATGATAACTAAAAGTTTTTATATAGTTGTGGAACTTGCAAAAAACACTATTGTTAGTATGTCAAATTTTATGGCAGCACTTATACCAGTGCTCATGATGTTACTTGCGAGTGTAGGTGGGTTTGCGGAAGCAACGCTACTTGATCCTGTAATAATGGGCTTTGCAACCGTAAGTTCTAAAATATATGTAGATATTATTATTCCTATAATATTTATGAGTTTTGTATTACAATTTGTATCTAATATATCTCCTGATTATAAAATAAAAAATCTGACAAAGCTTTTAAAACAATCGGCTCTTTGGCTTCAGGGGATAGTTATGACAATGTTTATTGCGGTAATTACTTTAAGAAGTATAGCAGCAAAAACGCTAGATCAAGTCACTATAAAAACAGCAAAATTTGCAGTAGATACATTTGTACCTGTAGTTGGAAAATGTTTATCTGATGCAATTTCAACTGTAGCGGGATATTCACTTCTTTTAAAAAGTGCAATAAGTGGACTAGGGCTAATTGTTCTTATAGTAATAGTATTATTACCAATTATAAAACTTCTTATTATGGCTTTCATGTATAAAATGGCTGCAGCATTAATTGAACCAATAAGTGACAGTCGTACTGTCGATTGTATAAACTCAGTTGGAGATTCTATTCTTCTTTTAATGTCTTGTGTAATATCAGTAAGTGTAATGTTTTTCATAATGGTTGCAATAGTAGCAGCTACTGGGAAAGGTATAATATCAGGATAAAATATACACTTAATTGCAAAGGAGGTGGTGATAATTTGATAGATTCATTAAAAGTGTGGGTTACAAATATTGCCATTGCTATATTTTTTATTACCGCAGTGGAAATGATTTTACCAGACAATAGTATAAAAAAATATGCAAAATTTGTACTAGGAATAATGTTAATTGTAGTCATCATAAACCCTATAATGAAGGTTTTTGATAAGAATTTTAATTTAGATTCTTATTCAAGTAAAGCAACAAGCTACATGGAAGGTAGTGCTTCTAAAACAGATAATGAAAAGTATAAAAATATTAACATAGTAAATACAACGCAAAATTTTAAAAAAAATTTAGAGAATGAGTGCATCACGAACTTAAAAGAAGCTTATCCAGAAAACAAGTACAATGCTGATATAAAAATTGTTTATGATAGTAAAAAAGGAACATACAATATTAATACGGTAGAAATTGGGGTAGTGGATGAAGGGGTTAAAAGTGTTAAAAATATAGAAATTAATACAGCAAGTGTGAGCACTTCTAATAGGGAAATTTTACAGGATGAACAAGGAAACAAAATAAGGAAGCTCTTAAGTAGTAAATTAAAAGTATCTAATGATGTTATTACTGTTTATAAATTAAATTCGTAAAACTAATGATTAGTAATTAGTTTAAAAAGTAAGAAAAGAGGGGGATTTGTATGAACAATGATAATTTGCTTAGTAAACTAACTGAGTATATTAAGACAAAATTAAATGGTGGTAAGGACCCAAACAAAAGCGATAAAAGCAAAAAATCTGATAAGATACTAGGAAACTTGGTATTGATGATATTGGTAGCAGTTGTAATAGTTTTAGCTAGTAGTTTTTTCAAAACAACCAAGGCGACCTCAACTACAACCGCAACTTCAGCTACGGCAACTGATGCACAAAAAGCTACAGCAGCTATAAAAAACACAACAACACAGACAAGTGATTATGAGACGGAGTTAGAAAACAATCTTAAGATAACGCTCGAGGGAATAGATGGAGTTGGTAAGGTAAAACTTATGATCTATTTTGCAAGTGGTGAAGAAAGTGTTCCGGCATTAAATGTAACCGATTCTAAAAGTACTACGGTAGAAGATGATACATCAGGAGGAAAAAGAAATATAACACAAGATAATAGCGGAAGTACCGTTGTTATGTCCAATAATGGAACCAACAATGAACCTGTTATTGTGAAAAAATACAAGCCTGTTATTACGGGAGTATGTGTAGTTGCAGAGGGTTCAGGTGAAAAACTTACTGAACTTAGGATTAGACAGGCAGTAATTAATTTATTTAATTTGCCTGAAAACAAAGTTAATGTATATCCTATGAATAAGTAGCATATAATTTCTGAGAAAGGTAGATGGGGGGGAAATATTATGAATAAAAAACAGTCTGGTATAATTGTTACATTGGTAGTACTTATTGTATTTGCAGGTTATCTTGCAACGAAGGTGAATGGTCCATTATATGTAAATGATGGTGACTTTAGTAGCGAGAAGAGTGCAATATCTTTAAAGGACACCAAAACTGCTTCAACAGCTTCAAATTATTTTACAGAGGCAAAATTATCAAGGGATCAGGACAGTGTAAGAACTCTTCAAACTATTAAAACTTTAATCGACGATACTAATACTCCAAAAACACAAAAGGCAGCAGCGGCTACTCAATACTTAAGCATATCAATGGCATCTCAAAATGAAACAGATATTGAACTTGCATTAAAAGCTTTAGGGTATAATGAAGCAATGTGTAGTATAGTAAATGACAAGGTTCAAATATTAGTTAAATCTGATAAAAAACAACTTTCAGAAGAACAGCTTCGTAGTATTAACGATGTTGTAATGAGCAAAACAAAATTAGAAAAAATTGAAGTTAAGATAAAAGAATAATATTTGTAAATAAAATATTTATCTGCTATACTAGATTCAGCATTGTCATGTTTTACCTAAGTTAAATAAGGGGGTACTAATATGGAAGATAAAATTTTAAATGAAACGGAAATTGGGGTTGTTAAAATTTCTGAAGATGTGGTTAGTGTTATTGCAGGACTCGCTGTTGCTGAAATACAGGGAATCGTTGGAATGAGCGCTAGTCTAGTTGGCGGAATAACCCAAATTCTAAGTGGAAAGAAAAACTTATCTAAAGGCGTTAAAGTCAATGTAGGAGAAAATAGTGCAATAATTGATTTACACGTTGTAGTTGAATATGGTGTTAGAATTCCAGAAGTAACTGAAAAAGCACAAATTAATGTAAAAAAATCTGTAGAGTTAATGACAGGCCTTACAGTATCAGCAGTAAATGTGTATGTACAAAATGTTGTATTACCTAAAACAGAAAAGCTTGAGGAAATAGAAGCATAGCAATAAACACCCTCTATAAATTGGAGGGTGTTTATTGTTATGCTTGTTATTCTTATATTAAGTTATAATGTATAGTTTATGATAGGAAAATTAGGAGGATTACTAATGAATAGAAGAAAGTCAAGAGAAACAGCAATGAAATTACTTTTTGAAATGTCAATAAATAAAGAAAATTATGAGGATATTATTGAAAACTTCAAAGAGAATACTGAGGTTGATTTAAAAGAAATAGATATGTCATATGTTACAAGAGTATTAGCCGGAGTTCATGAAAATGGTAAAGAAATTGATAAAAACATTGAAAAATACTTAATTAAGTGGAAATTAGCTAGGTTATCAAAGATGAATTTAGCTATTTTAAGAATAAGTACTTATGAAATATTATTTGAGAAAGAAATACCAAATAAAGTTTCTGTAAACGAGGGAATAGAACTTGCCAAGATGTATGGTGAAGATAGTTCACCAGCTTTTATAAACGGAATCTTAGCGAAGATGATTTAAGTAAATACTTGTATAAGCAATAATAAATTAACTAGTCAATATGCACGGCTATTCTAGCCGAGTATATTTTGTGTCATACTTCGTTTAATGGAACGTCTAATAGTGTAAAACTGTTAGATGGACCTGCCCTTAGTTTGATGCAAGATATCAATGGCAATATTGACTAGTTATTATATTTTAATTTATAAAAATTTTGAAGTTATAATAAAAGTCGTTGATATATTATAACTTTTTAAGGAGAGATTAACGTGGGTATTAAAGTTAACGGTAAAATAATAGTTGAAAAGTACAGAAATGAAATTAAGTCAATTATAAACGAAGGGGTTAGTAATGGTTATAGAGTGCCATCAATTAAAACTATATTAGTTGGTGAAGACGGTGGTTCTCTTTCATATGTAAGAAGTCAAAATAATCTGTGCAATAAACTAGGAATTTCTTATGATTGTATTTCTTTGGATAAAGATACAAATCAAAAGGATATAATCGATATTATAGAGAAATTTAATGAAGATAATAGTGTAGATGGCATAATTATTCAATTACCTTTACCCAAAAATCTAAATGAGAAAGAAATCACCTCTAAAATTTCGTATAATAAAGATATAGATGGATTAACTGATGTAAATATGGGTAGATTTTATAAGGGAGAGAAAAGCTATATTCCATGTACTGCTCTTGGCGTTATTGAAATGATTAAAAATACTGGATGCGTGATTAAAGGTAAACATGCGGTTGTTATTGGTCGAAGCAATATTGTAGGAAAACCTGCAGCACAATTGCTACTTAATGAGGATGCAACAGTTACTATATGTCATTCTAAAACTTTAAATTTAAAGGGTATTTGTAAAACTGCAGATATAATTGTTGCAGCAATAGGCAAACCAGGTTTTGTTACAAGTGATTTTATCAAAGAAGGAGCAATTGTAATAGACGTCGGGACTACAATGATAAATGGTAAAATCAGTGGAGATGTAAATTTTTGCGATGTTATAGGCCATGCAAGTTATGTCACCCCAGTTCCAGGAGGAACAGGACTAATGACTACGACAATGTTAATTAAAAATGCTTGCTCTGCTTGGAGGGATAATGTTTATTAAAGTATTAACTGTAACTGCTCTTAATGGATATATTAAAAAAGTAATTGATAGTGACTTTATATTAAAGAATGCTAATGTTAAAGGAGAACTATCTAATGTAAAATTACATTCTAGTGGACATATATATTTTTCATTAAAAGATGCATTTGGAAAGATAACTTGTATCATGTTTAGATCACAAGCTCAAAAACTTAAAATTACACCTAGAGATGGTATGAACGTTATTATACGTGGTCGTGTATCTGTTTATGAAAAGGGTGGGGCATATCAAATTTATTGCGATTCTATGGAGACAGATGGGGAAGGTCAGTTGTATTTAGCGTTTAAAGATCTAAAAGATAAATTAGAAAAACAAGGATTATTTGATCTAGATCATAAGAAGAAGATTCCTCTTTTCCCGGTTAGAATAGGAGTAATTACATCACAAACAGGAGCCGCAGTTAAGGACATCATTAATGTGGCTACAAGACGTAATGCAAATGTTAATATGCTAATATATCCATCTCTTGTTCAAGGTATAAATGCTAGCAATAACGTTGCTAGCGGCATAAAATATTTTAACACTGAAAAAAATGTTGATTTAATAATTATAGCAAGAGGTGGAGGTTCAATAGAAGAGTTATGGGCATTCAATGAAGAAAATTTAGCAAATGTAATTTATTCTTCAACCATTCCTATAATTACTGGAATTGGGCATGAAACTGATTTTACTATAGCGGATTTTGTAAGTGATAAAAGAGCACCTACTCCGTCAGCTGCGGCAGAAATTGCTATTAAAGATTTAAAAGAGTTAAATAATGAAATAAGATCATTTAGAGACTTGTTATTTAGATCTGTGAACTCTAAAATTACTAATAAATACAATCAAGTAAATTTATTAAGCAAAACATTGAAAGTAAATAATCCTTTAAATTATGTAGTTAATCAATATACTCATATAGATCATTTAAAAGAGACTCTGAATTATAAATTTAATTCAATAATTTCACTTGAGAAGCAAAAATTATCAAAATTAAATGCTCTAATACATGCACATAACCCTTTAAATGTATTGGATAAGGGGTACGCAGTATTGCAAAACAATGAAAATGAGGTTATTAGTAATATAAGTACATTAAAAAATATAAAAGAGATAAAGATTACGTTAAAAAATGGAAGTACTAGATTTAAATTAAGTAATTTGGAGGAAAATTGATGGCAAAGAAAAAAGAAACTTATGAAAATATGATGGGAAGACTTGAAGAGATTGTAGAGCTTATGGATGGAAATGAAGTTACATTAGAGCAAACTATGACTAATTATGAAGAGGGTATAAAAATTTGTAATAACTTATATAAAATTTTAAATGTAGCAGAAGGAAAAATAAAGATATTAACAGATGAGGGTGAGAAAGACTTCATGGCACTTACAGATGAGGCTAGCAGTTAGCTAATATTATAGTGAAAAGAAGGGATAATATGAATATTAAATTACTAAAGGAATTAGTTGAACAATGGATAAATGATTACTTTAATAATAAATCAGAAGAAAATAATAAAAATTTTGAATCAATGATTTATAGCCTAAAAGTCGGAGGAAAGAGAATTAGACCGATATTGATGCTTTGCACCTATGCTATGTACAAAGAAGATTACAAGAATATAATGCCTTTTGCAGCAGCACTTGAAATGATTCATACATACTCACTAATTCACGATGATTTGCCTTGTATGGATAACGATGATTTGCGAAGAGGAAAACCTACAAATCACAAGATATATGGTGAGGCAATAGCAGTACTTGCTGGGGATGGATTATTAAATGAAGCAATGATAGTGCTTCTAAATCAATGCTTAGATGGAGATTTAAATAAAATCAAAGCAAGTACCATTATAGCGCAAGCTTCTGGAGCTGAGGGCATGATAGCAGGTCAGATTTGTGACATTTCCAGTGAAGGCGTATTAATATCTGAGGAAGAACTTTTATATATGCATAAAAACAAAACTGGACAGTTAATTAAAGCTGCAATAATATGTGGTGCTACATTAGGTAATGCTAATGAGTCTGATTTAACAAAATTAAAAGTGTATGGTGATAAATTGGGTTTAGCATTTCAAGTAAAAGATGATATATTGGATGTTGTTGGTGATGTTAGTATCTTAGGTAAAAATGTGAAAAGTGATGAATCTAATAATAAGACAACTTTTATAACTATTTATGGACTTGAAGAATGCAAAAATAAATGTAAACTTTTAACAGAAGAATGTTTACAAATATTAAAAGAAATCCATCTAAACACAAAACATTTAGAAGAAATTACAGAATTTTTATTAAAAAGACAATATTGATAATATGCTAAATTCATCTAAACAATAAGTCCTTCTAAAGTGACAATAACTTGTTCTAGTAGCTAAGATAGCTTTTGAATTAAATATTATTATATGATATAATATCTCCATAAATGTGGGTAAAAATAATATATTTAATAAAAGAGGATAGATACATATGGGAAAAATATTAGACGGTTTTAATGATATAAATGAAGTGAAGAAAATGAGTATTGAGGAATTAAATGCATTTTCTCGAGAAATCAGAGATTTCTTAATTGAAAAAGTGTCTAAAACTGGAGGTCATTTAGCTTCTAATTTGGGTGTAGTAGAGCTAACATTAAGTTTATATAATGTATTTAATTTAGACAAGGACAAAATAATTTGGGATGTAGGTCATCAATCTTATGTACATAAAATTCTTTCGGGAAGAAAAGACAAATTTGATACACTTAGAAGTTATGGTGGATTAAGTGGTTTTCCTAAAAGAGAGGAAAGTAAATATGATATTTTTGAATCAGGACATAGTAGTACTTCCATTTCTGCAGGTTTAGGTATTGCTAGAGCTCGTGATTTGCAAAACGATGATTATAATGTTATCTCAGTCATAGGTGATGGCGCACTTACTGGTGGTATGTCTTTTGAGGCATTAAATGATGTAGGATTTAGAAAAACAAAAATGATTATTGTTCTTAATGATAATCAGATGTCTATATCTAAAAATGTTGGAGGAATATCTAGGTATTTAAGTCAATTTAGAATTGATCCAACCTATAATAGAATAAAAAAAGAAATAAATTCTACCCTAAGGAAAATTCCTAGTGTAGGTGATGGCATGGTTAGTTCAATTCAGAAACTTAAAAATGGAATTAAACAGGTAATAGGTCCTGGAATGTTATTTGAAAACATGGGTATAACTTATTTTGGACCTATAGATGGACATGATATTAAAGAAGTAAGCAAGGTTTTAAAACTTGCAAAAAAAATAGATGGTCCTGTCATTATTCATGTAATAACTAAAAAGGGTAAGGGCTATAAATTTGCTGAAAAAGAACCACATAAATTTCATGGGATAGGACCATTTAACCCTCTTACTGGTGAGTTAATCAGTTCTCATAAAGAAAGTTATTCGGATGCTTTTGGTGACCAAATTACGCAACTTGCTAAAGAAAATAGTAAAATAGTGGCTATAACAGCAGCTATGCGTCAAGGTACAGGGCTCGATAAATTTTCAAAAGAATTTAAAAACAGATTTTTTGATGTAGGAATTGCAGAACAACATGCGGTTACAATGGCTGCAGGAATGGCATCACAAGGTTTAAAACCTATTTTTGCAGTTTATTCTACATTTCTTCAAAGAGCATATGACCAAATTTTACATGATGTTTGTTTGCAAAAATTGCCAGTTATTTTTGCTATTGATAGGGCGGGTATAGTTGGTCAAGACGGCGAAACTCATCAAGGGGTATTTGATTTATCATATTTATCTCATATACCTAATATGACAATTATGGCTCCAAAATGTATTAATGAACTTAAGACAATGCTAACATTTGCGGTTAAGCAGAATTATCCAATTGCTATAAGATACCCAAGGGGTGGGGATAATCCAAATGTTAAAATGTCTCCAATTGAAGATTTCAAGAGAGGAAGATGGGAAACTCTATTTGAAGGTGGTAAAATAGCATTTATAGCGACAGGTAAAATGGTTCAAAATGCTATTTTGGTAAGGGAAAAACTAAAAAACATAGGAGTAGAATCTAGTGTAATAAATGCGTGTTTTATTAAACCTATCGATACAGCGTTAATTTCGGATTTAGTGGATAAAAAATATTCGCTAGTAACTATAGAAGATAATCTTGTGCATGGAGGATTTGGTTCTATGGTACTTGAGTATGTAAATACACTTCCGGGAAACACAAAAGTAGTTAATTTAGGATTTAAAGATGAATTTATTCCTAATGGATCTGTTGATATATTGTATAGATTACATAAGTTAGATGTCGATGGTATTTTTGAAAATATTTTAAAATTACTTTAATAGAGTATTTTATTAAGGTATTTAAGGAGCTATATATTGGAAAATAAAGAAAGATTAGATGTTATTGTAGTTCAAAGAGGAATACTATCTTCTAGAGAGAGAGCAAAAGAAAACATTATTTCTGGAAATATATTTGTGGATGGTATTATGACTACTAAATGTGGAAAAAAGATAGACTTATTATCTAAAATTGAATTCGTTGGGGAAGATATCCCTTATGTGAGTAGAGGTGGATTAAAGCTTGAAAAGGCTATAAATCTCTTTGGTATTGATCTTAAAGCCAAAACATGTATAGATATAGGCGCATCTACAGGAGGGTTTACGGATTGTATGCTTCAACATGGAGCATGTAGGGTATACTCTATAGATGTTGGAACAAATCAATTGGATGAGAAACTTCGATGTGATCCACGAGTTGTGTCAATGGAAAAGACAAACATAAGGTATTTATGTGTAGAAAGTATTGGGGAACTCGCTGATTTTGCAAGTATTGATGTATCATTTATATCACTTGAAAAGGTTATTCCAAGTCTACTTAATTTATTGAAGATTAATGGTAGTGGGGTAGCTTTATTAAAGCCACAATTTGAAGTAGGGGTAGGCAAAGTAAACAAACAAGGCGTGGTTAAAAAACAAAGTGAACATGTTGAGGTAATAATTAAGGTGCTAAACCTTTTTAAAAATCTGAATGTAAAGGTTATTAATGTTAACTATTCTTCAATAAAAGGACCTAATGGTAATATTGAATATTTAGTTTATTTTACAAAAGCTAAAGAAAATTATGAGTATTATACTGAGGAGAAGATTAAAAGATTAGTTAGTGAAGCCCATATAAATTTAAATTAGGATTAAAGGATACAACAATTAATAGTTGAGACATGTTAGAGAAAGTGGCAAGGAGGAAATATGAAAAAGATTGGCATTAATATAAATACCACTAAGGATAAAGATGGAGAAATAATTAAGTATGTAAAAAATGTTGTTAGTAAATATATTGATGATAATAATATTTTTATATTTAAAGATGCTTTTGGGCTTAAGAATATCAAGTATAATGATTTAGATATTATTATTGCTTTAGGTGGAGATGGAACTATCTTAAGAACATCTCGAAATATTAATAATTCAAATACTCCAATTTTAGGTGTAAATATTGGTAATTTAGGTTTTCTTTCAAGTGTGGAGTTATTAGAATTTGAAAATGCTATGAAAAAAATTATAGCAGATGATTATTATGTTGAAGATAGAATGATGTTAAAGTGTACTTTACCTCTTAGAGGGGAAAGTGAAGAATATACTGCTTTAAATGATATAATTGTATCAAAGGGAACACTCTCAAGGGTTGTTAAATATGAACTTCATATTGATGATAAGTTTTACATTGATTTTACAGGGGATGGACTTATAATATCTACACCAACAGGATCTACTGCATATTCATTATCTGCAGGTGGACCTATAATTTATCCAAATTTAGATGTTATTGCTTTGACACCTATTTGTCCATTGTCTTTATCTATGAGAACTATAGTTCTGGACAGTAAAAGTGAAATATCTGTAAGTATAAAATGTGAACATGAAAGCATATTTTTGACTCTAGACGGTCAAAGAGCAATAAAGCTAAATAGTTACGAAAAAATATTAGTAAGTGTTTCGAATAAAAAATGCAGATTAGTTAAATTTAATGATTACAATTATTTTGGCATTTTAAGAAAAAAAATAATTTCGAGAACAACAGATTGTGAGGGTGAAAAAGATGAAAATTGCACGTCATGCAAAAATAATTGAGATTATTCAATCTAAGGAGGTTGAAACTCAAGAGGAGTTGGCTGAAGCACTAAAAAATGAAGGATTTAATATTACTCAAGCGACTGTTTCAAGAGATATAAAAGAACTAAAATTAATTAAGGTTATGAATGCATATGGAACTCACAAGTATGCAACTAGTTCTCCAGGAGACAGCTTTTTATCAAATAAATTAGTTAATATATTTTCTCAAACAGTGCTTTATGTTGACCATGTAGATAAATTTATAGTATTGAAAACTATATCAGGAGCAGGAGCTGCAGCTGCAGAAGCTTTAGATTCCTTAAAGTTTAACGGTATCGTAGGAACTATAGCTGGGGATAATACTGTTTTTATTTTAATTAGAAATGAAGAAGATATAAAAGAAATTATTCAAAAAATTAAAAAAATGATAAATGAATAGGAGGAGTTATTATGCTCCTACAATTAAATATTATGAATTTTGCTTTAATAGAAAAACTAAATATTAATTTTGAACATGGATTTAATGTTTTTTCTGGTGAAACAGGTGCAGGAAAATCAATTTTAATTGATGCTATAAATTATGTATTAGGAGGAAAATTTAATAAGAACTTAATTAGGACAGGGGAAAACAAAACTTATGTTGAGGCAATTTTTAGCATAGATACAAAAAAAAATAAAATAGTTTTAGATGAAATGGATATTGATTATGAAGATACGATAATTATAAGTCGAGAAACATTTCAATCGGGAAAAAGCATTGCTAAAGTTAATGGTAAAGCATTGTTACTTTCAAACGTTAGACATGTTAGTAAAAATCTATTAGATATTCATGGTCAACATGATAATCATAATTTATTAGACAAAGTTAATCACATATTTTATGTCGATTCATTTGGAAATGATAGAATTGAAAAAGTCCTTGTGGGATATAATAAGAAATATACAAAAATGATCAGTATTAAAAATAGAATTATTAAATTAGAAGGGAACGAGGGCGAGAGAGAAAAAAAAATTGATTTCTTAAATTATCAGTTAGAAGAAATTAAAATTGCTAATCTTAAAATTGGTGAAGATGAAGAACTATTAAAAAAATATGCAATAATTAGTAATGCAGAGAATTTAGAAAAGCATTTATCTAAAAGTTATCAATTATTATATACAAGTGATGAAGAAAACACTTCTGTTTTTTACAATTTAGCAATAGCGATTAAAGAACTTAGAGTTATAGAAAAGCATATGGGAAAGATAAAAACAATTACAGACTCTCTTGAGGAGAGTTATTTTAATATTGAAGAAAACATTACAGACCTTAGAGATTTAAAAGAGTCAGTCTATTATGATGAAAAAGAATTAGAATTTATGAATAGTAGAATAAGCCAAATTAATAGTTGTAAGAAAAAATATGCTCCAACCATTGAAGGTATATTTGAATATAAAGATAAAATTCAACTTGAATATGAAGAGCTAACTAATAGCACTGAAATAATTGCTCATCTTAAAAAAGAAAAAATAGAAATTGAGCACGAAATGAAAATTACAGCGGATGAAATTCATAAAATTAGATGTTTTACAGCAAAAAAATTACAAGAAAAAATAAAAGAGGAACTAAATTATATTGGACTTGAGAAAAGTAAATTTTATATAGAAGTAAAATTGGAAAATCAGTTTTACAATAATGGATGTGACAAAGTTCAATTTTGCATATCTACAAATCCAGGAGAACCGTTAAATCCATTAGAAGACATTGTTTCTGGGGGTGAGCTATCACGTATAATGCTTGCTCTAAAGACTGTATTTGTTGATAAGGATGAAATACCTACTGTCATATTTGACGAGATAGACACGGGGATTAGTGGCAGAATTGCACAATGTGTTGCAGAGAAAATGTACTCTATATCGTTAAATCATCAAATTTTTTGTGTAACTCATTTACCACAAATAGCTAGTATGGCTGATACAAATTATTTGATATCTAAAAACGTTATAAATGATAAAACATATACAAATATTAGCAAGATGAATGAAGAAGAAAAACAACATGAAATAGCTAGAATGATTGGTGGAACTCAGGTTACTAAATTAACCTTAGATAATTCAAATGAAATGATAAACATGGCGAAAAAACAAAAGAAAAGGTAGTTTTCAGTTTTATATTTTATTATAGTAATAAAAATATGTATTATAGGTAAAAATAAAGTCATTATAGATGGCTTTATTTTTTTTCGCTTTTTATTAATATAATGATTTTATTTTAAAAAAGTATCTTTAATAAAATTAATTCTTAATAAAATCAAATAATGGTATTTTAATAATAAGTATTATTAATAAAATGTTGTAATATTTATAAAAAGAGTGAAAATAATTGAAATATAGAAAAAACTTTTAATTTATCATAAATTAGTTTTACATATATATGTTTTACTATTTTTGAATTATTGTTATAGCATAATATGGAGAATTGAAGGGTAACTTAAAATTATAAATATTAAGAGAAAAGGAGGTAAAGCTTATGAGAAAAAAATTAAATATAATATGTTGGATTATGATGCCTCTAATGTTAATTGCTTTAAGTGCCTATTTTAAAGTAGATAATACAGTTGTTATGGCATTCAACAATCCTGAGCAAAAGCTACACTCTAGCAATTATACAAATAAGGTAGAAGATAAAGCTAATATTACCAACAAATCGTATTTAATTGAAAGAAATAAAGATGTAAAATTAAATTTAGACACATTATTAGTATCCCAATCAACTTTAGCAAATCATAATTCAGATATAATGGTTTATCCAGGAGGACAACCAATTGGAGTTAAACTTAATACTAAAGGTGTTTTAGTGGTGGCTTTGTCTGATATTGAGGGCAAAAATGGTAAAATACCAAGTCCAGCTGCGAATGCTGGTGTACAAATAGGTGATAGTGTAATAAAAATAAATGATATAAAAATAAATCATGCAGAAGACATAACAAGTTCTATAAATAGAAATAAAAATTCGGAATTAAATCTTACAATACAACGTAAAAATAATCCCAAACTTATAGAAATTTTAGTTAAACCAACACTTGATTCAGATGATGGTAAACCCAAAATTGGATTGTGGGTACGTGATTCTACAGCAGGTGTGGGTACATTAACAATTTATGATAGTAAAACTAATAAATTTGCTGCACTAGGACATCCTATTACAGATGCGGATACGGGAACAACTCTTAATGTTAGTAATGGTGTAATTATTTCATCTAATATAGTATCTGTAAAAAAAGGAACAAGAGGAAGTCCTGGAGAATTAAGAGGCCTTTTTGTAAATGAGAGCAAAATAAAAGGTCAAATAATCAAAAATACAGAATGCGGTATATTTGGGAATGGAACTAAAAGTCTTATTAACAACAAATTTAGTAAGCCAATGAAAATAGGTTACAAAGATGAAATAAAACAAGGAAAGGCTCAAATTTTGACCACTATAAACGGCAGTGAACCTGAGTTATTCCAAATAGAAATACAAAAATTGTTATCTCAAAATACATCTGGATCAAAAAGCATGGTAATTAAAGTTACAGATCCTAGACTTTTAGAGAAAACTGGTGGCATAGTTCAAGGAATGAGCGGTAGCCCAATAATTCAAAATAACAAAATTGTTGGAGCAGTAACTCATGTTTTAATAAACAAACCAGATGTAGGATATGGGATATATATAGAGTGGATGCTAAAAGATGCAGGCATTTTATCAAAATAACTAGTATTATTTAAAAAAAAGAGTTAAAATAGATTTAATTAGATAAGGATAGCATAAGCTATCCTTTATTCTGTGAGTAATCATAAATAATAAGAAAAAATTATTTATTTGTATTTTTTTTTAATATTAAAAGGAATTGTAATTCTTTTGTCGAATTAATATTTGTTAAGATATGGGAATTTATTTATAAAGGGGAGTTAATTTATGGAAGAAAATAGAATCAGCGTTCTTATTGCAGATGATAATAAAGAATTTTGCAATATTTTGAATGATTATTTGTTAAGTCAAAGAGATATTATGGTTACAGGTATTGCAAAAGATGGTATAGAGGCTCTTAAACTAATAAAAGAGAAAAAGCCTGACTTAGTAGTACTTGATATAATAATGCCACATTTAGATGGCCTAGGAGTATTAGAGAGACTAGGTAGCATGGATCTTGATCCAATACCAAAGATAATTGTACTTTCTGCAGTAGGGCAAGATAAAATAACCCAAAGAGCAATTGCATTAGGTGCAGATTATTACGTAGTAAAACCTTTTGACATGGAAGTTTTTACTAAGAGAATAAGACAAATGTTTAACAATACGATTTCTAGTGATAGCAGTAAAAAATCAATTTCTTTTATTGATACAACTGAGCCTAGAAAAATCAATAGAAATGAACCAATGGATTTGGAAGCTGAAATTACAAATATAATTCATGAAATTGGAGTCCCAGCTCATATAAAAGGTTACATGTATCTTAGAGAGGCAATTACTATGGTAGTAAATGATATTGAACTCTTATCTGCAGTAACAAAGGAATTGTATCCATCAATTGCTAAAAAATTCAATACTACAGCTAGTAGAGTAGAAAGAGCAATAAGGCATGCTATAGAAGTAGCTTGGGGACGTGGCCAAGTTGAAACTATAAATAAAATCTTCGGGTATACTATACATAATGCTAAAGGTAAACCCACTAATAGTGAATTTATAGCAATGGTTGCCGATAAGTTAAGATTACAAAATAGAGCGGTTAAATAGTAACTTTGCCAACGGTTAAGGTAAAAGCCACACTGACATATTATTTGAAATTTTTGTGTAACTAGTTTAAATTTATTTTGAAACTATAAATATTTATTTTTAAACATAATAGACCTTTTTATTCCTTGAATATGATAATCCAAGAATAGAAAGGTCTATTTTTATGTTAAAAATTGATGAATTATTATCAAGTGAAAAACTTATCACGAAAAAGGATGGCAAGTTATGAACTAAAAAGATGTCCTATTATTGAGGCATCTTGAATTAGTATAGATGTGTTAGATCGGTATACCAAAATTATGAAATAAAGAAAATTGTATAAATGATTGAGTTGTTCTGAAAATTGTGATAGAATAAAATAAAGTGGTAGGACCAGTACCAATAAATAATATTTTTATAAAAATTTAAATACAATATGGTTCTGCCTATAAAATAGTCTAATAATGTAAACGTATAAAGGAGAGGAAAAGTATGAAAATCATGTTATGTGTAAAGCAAGTTCCAGATGATTCTATTGAAATCCATTTGGATAATAAGACGAAAAAACCTAATTTGAATGGAGTCAGTTTGGTAGCAAATGCATTTGACACATATGCATTAGAACTCGCAGTTCGCTTTATAGAAGCTAATGGAGGAACTGTTAGTGTATTAACTGTTGGAGCAGATGATTCTTTAAATACATTAAAAAATTGCCTTTCTGTAGGAGCTAAAGAAGCATTTTCTGTAAAAGATGATTTATATGCAGATTTAGATGCTGCTTCCACAGCTGATGTTTTGGCAGATGCTATTAATAAAATTGAAAAAGACAAAGGTGAAAAATTTGATTTAATTCTTTGTGGAAAGGAATCTACGGATGAAATTACTGGTCAGGTAGGAGCATTACTTGCTGAAAAATTGGGGACAAGCTTTGTTAGTAGTGCAATTGAAATCAATTTGAAAGATGCTAACATGGAAGTTCATCAAGAAACTGAAGAAGGATATAATATAGTTTCTTTAGAATCTCCAGCTGTAGTAACAGTAAGTAAACCAAATTATGATCCACGTTATCCTACTATTAGAACTAAGATGGCAAGTCGAAAGGCAGTCATTCCAACTTACTGCGCAGCAGAAATTGGAGAGGTAAAACAAGCAAAAGTACGTTGCATTGAATATGTGCAACCTCCTAAGAAAGAGGCAGGTATCAAAATTAAGGAAAAAGATGCTATGCTAGCAGTAAGTGCTGCTATCGAGCAAATGAAAAAAGATAAGACAATCTAATTAAGGGGGAAAACGAAAGTATGAAAGCATTATTGTTTATTGAAACAGATGGAGAAAAAGTATTAGGCGGAAGTCTTGAATTGATTAGTGCAGTAAAAGCATTAGATGCAGAAGGAACAGCACTTATAATAGGTAATAGGGCTATGGCAGATACTGTAGCAACTTTTGGAATCCCAGTTATTTTTACAGAAACTGCTACAGATTGTGACACTTTGACAGAAGTATTATCACAAATTGTTAAGCAGCAAAAACCAGATATTGTACTACTTGCAAATACAACGCTAGCTAAAGATATTGCACCACGTATTGCAGGACGTATGGACTTAGGATTTGTAAGTGACGTAATAGAAATGAATAAAACTGATGATAAAGTTATATACACTAGACCAGCTTATGGTGGTACAATTTTAGAACACATTGAAGTAGATGGCACAGCCGTAGTTATAGTTAGAAACGGAACTTTTTCAAAGCCAGAGGTTGGCTTAAATGCAGTTGTTACAGAGGGAAAAGTAGAAATTCCAGCGAGTGTTGTTAAGGCAAAAATTGTTGATTCGGTAAAAGACACTTGTGAAACTGTCAATTTAGAAGAAGCACAAGTTATTGTTTCTGGTGGACGTGGAATGGGAAATGCAGAAAATTTCAAACTTGTTGAAGAATTAGCAAGTGTATTTGGTGGTGAAGTAGGTGCAACAAGACCGGCAATTGAAGATGGATGGATTTGTCGTACACATCAAGTTGGACAATCAGGAAAGATTGTAGCACCAAAACTTTATATTGCATGTGGTATTTCCGGAGCAACACAACATACATCTGGAATGACAGGTGCTAAGTATATTGTGGCAATTAATAAAGATGAAGAAGCTCCAATTTTTGAAATCGCAGATATAAGTATTATTGGAAATGTAAATGAGATTCTTCCAGCTATGATTGAAGAAATGAAGAAAGCAAAAGCAAAGTAAATGTTTACATTAAAATTTGTATAAAGGATTGAGTTGTTTTAAATAATGTGATAAACTTAACTAAAGTGGTAGGACCATAGTACCAATAAATAATTTTTATAAAAATTCAAATACACAATGGCTCTATCAAAAATACTGTTTAACAATGTAAAATGTAAAGAAAAGGGAAGTATGAAAATTGTGTTATGTGTAAAACAGGTCCCAGATGATGGTTATTAGAAACATTATAGAGTAAGAAAACGTTTAGAAAGGAAGGATTATTATGGCTAAGTATAATCAATTGACAGAAGAATTAATCTTACAATTACAGGAGGCAGCTCCAGGACATATTTTAACAGGTGATGATATCAATGAAGATTATTCTCATGATGAAATGCCTATATATGGGAAAAAAGCTCCACAAGTTGTATTTATAGCACACTCTACAGAGGAAGTTGCTGCAGTAGTGAAAATATGTAATGAAAATAAGATACCAGTAACTCCAAGAGGAGCAGGAACAGGACTTGCAGGAGGAGCAGTTCCACTACTCGGAGGAGTTTTAATTGATCTTACAAAGATGAATAAAATACTTTCTTATGATTTAGAAAACTTTGTTGTTCATGTTCAACCAGGTGTATTGCTCAAGGATCTTGCAGAGGATTGTACAAAACAAGGATTACTTTATGCTCCAGATCCTGGTGAAAAGCTCGCTTGTTTAGGCGGAAACGTTGCAACAAATGCTGGTGGAATGAGAGCTGTTAAATATGGTGCAACACGTGATTATGTACGTGCAATGACAGTTGTTCTTCCAACAGGAGAAATTACTCACTTTGGAGCTACAGTATCAAAAACAAGTTCAGGTTACAGTCTTTTGAATTTAATGATTGGTTCAGAAGGTACCCTTGGAATTATTACAGAACTTACTTTGAAAACCATTGTAGCACCAAAGGAAGTTGCAAGTTTAATTATTCCTTTTGAAAATCTAGAAGATTGTATTTCTGCTGTTCCTAAATTCAAAATGGAACACATGAATCCACAAGCATTGGAATTTATGGAAAGAGAAATTGTTTTATCTAGTGAAAGATATATTGGAAAGAGCGTATTTCCTCAAGTAATTAATGGAGTAACTGCAAATGCTTATTTACTTGTTACTTTAGATGCAAGTAGTGAAGATGAATTAAATGACCTTATCGAACAAGCAAGTGAAATAGTATTAGAGGCAGGAGCTATTGATGTTCTTGTAGCTGATACACCTTCAAAAATTAAAGATGCATGGGCTGCACGTTCTAGTTTCTTAGATGCAATTCTTGCAGAAACAAAATTATTAGATGAATGTGATGTGGTAGTTCCAATAAATAAAATTGCTTCTTATCTTGCTTTTGCAAATAAAACTGGCGAAGAGTGTGGATTAACTATTAAGAGTTTTGGACATGCAGGAGATGGAAATCTTCACATATACCAATGTAGTAATGATTTAGATGAAGCAGAATTTAAATTAAGAGTTGAGAAATTCTTTGATATTATTTATAAAGAAGCAATAGATTGCGGCGGACTTGTTTCAGGAGAACATGGAATAGGTAGTGGAAAGATTAGTTATTTAGAAGAGTGCGTTGGAAAAGTAAATATGGAGTTAATGAAAGGCATTAAAAAAACTTTTGATCCGAATTCCATTATGAATCCAGGTAAAGTATGCTCTCCAATAGATGGTGTCAACTAATAAAACACAATTGACAAACACACTTAAAAAACGAAAGGTAGGTAATTAATATGAATTTTATACAAGATGAAGATAGTAAACAATTACAAGAAATGTATCGCGAATTTGCAGAAAAAGAGGTAAAACCAATTGCAAAAGAAATTGATGAAAATATGCGCTTCCCAGCAGAAAATATACCCAAAATGGCTGAAATGGGCTTGCTTGGAATTCCATTTCCAGAAGAATACGGTGGAGCTGGAATGGATACATTAAGTTATGTACAATGCGTAGAAGAATTATCTAAATGTTGTGCAACAACAGGTGTTATTGTTTCAGCACATACAAGTCTTTGTGCAACACCAATTTACACATATGGTACAGATCAGCAAAAAGAGAAATATTTAAAACCACTTGCTTCAGGTGAAAAATTAGGTGCCTTCGGCTTAACAGAACCTTCTGCCGGAACTGATGCTTCTATGCAAAAGACAACAGCAGTACTCGAAGGAGACCATTATGTATTAAATGGTAGCAAGATCTTTATTACTAATGCAGGATTTGCAGATATATATATTATTTTAGCTATGACAGATAAGAGTAAGGGAACAAAGGGTATTACAGCATTTATCGTTGAAAAAGATTTCCCTGGCTTTACTGTTGGAACTCATGAATTAAAGATGGGAATTAGAGGATCTTCTACATGTGAATTATTCTTTGATAATTGCATAGTTCCAAAGGAAAATCTTTTAGGAGTGGAAGGTAAAGGATTTAGCCTTGCAATGGCAACTCTTGATGGAGGACGTATTGGTGTTGCAGCGCAAGCTCTTGGTATTGCAGAAGGTGCAATAGAAGAAACTATAAAATACGTTAATGAACGTGTCCAATTTGGGCGTACTATTTCAAAATTCCAAAATACTCAATTTGAACTTGCTCAAATGCGTGCAAATACAGAAGCTTCAAAACTTTTAGTATATCAAGCTGCATGTGCAAAGGATAATCATGAAAGATTTACACATTTCGCTGCTATGGCAAAATTAGTTGCTTCTAGAAATGCCAGTGATGTAACAAGACGTTGTTTACAATTATTTGGTGGATATGGATATTCAAGCGATTATCCAATTGAAAGAATGATGCGTGATGCAAAAATAACAGAAATTTATGAAGGAACATCTGAAGTTCAAATGATGGTAATTGCTGGATGGATGGGTGTTAAATAATAGATAATTAAAATTAAATAAAAAACAGATGATTAGGAAGATAATTTTCTGATCATCTGTTTTTGAGAATAGAATAAAACAAAAACACTGCATCTATGGGGGGAACCCCGATGCAGTATTTTTATAATTATCAATTAATAATAAAAAGGATGGTATATATAAATTATTGACCATTTTACAAATATTATTCATTTAATAAAATATATACATTTATTTATGCTAATTGCTTTTAGTGGCGAATTTGTACTAAAATGTTTTATGTATTATATATAAAGTTACAATCAATTAAAACTTTACAATTATTGTAATAATTCTAATTCTGGGGAAATAAATATATAAAAGAGAATGGAAGGATGGCGTAATAGATGGGTGTATATACAACAAAATTAATTGATTTATTCATGGATGGTAAAAATTGGACAAGGGAGGACACTTTAAATGCATATGATTATTTACATGGTGCTTTTTATGGAAATGAAATAAATATAAATATAAATGAATGCGAACCTAGTAAAATATCATGGGGCATAATTCATTTATGTGATATTTTGAAAGGTGAAGGTATGAATGGAGAAAAGGGTGTTCAGGAAGAAATAAGAAACAGTATTTTATTAGTAATGATTAATTTAAATGTGATAACAAATGATCAAAATAAAAGTATAACTGATTACTTATACATGTAGACGTGTAGTTTAATATATCCTAATAATATAAGTAACTTGCAAATTTAAGTAACCCTTAAAATATAAAAAGGATAAAGGAATATGTTAATTAAATTTAACATTCCTT
>NZ_JAHLEC010000008.1 GCF_018861705.1 Clostridium psychrophilum
CTTTCTGATTTTGTCCACCTCATTTCTTAGTCATGAGGTTTTATTATACTATATTCTTTTTGGGACATAATCAAATTCGGTATAATAGGACATTATCACAATTCGATCATATACTTTCCTTAAAAATCAAATTCTTTTGTTGACAGTTTAATTTTGCTATGATAAAATGTAAATGAGAATGATTTTCAATAATAAGGGAGGTTTTCAATTATGAGTATATGCGATTTAAAACCCGGAAATTCGGCCTTTGTCCACAGTATTTTATGTGATGATAAGCTAAGCAAAAGATTGCTTGCATTAGGGTTTATTAGGGGAACTAAGGTTGTTATGAAAGCGGCAGCACCACTTGGTGATCCGATAATTTTAACCGTTCGTGGCTATGACTTAGCCATTAGAAAAAAAGACGCAAAAAACATTCTAGTAAAGGGGATCTGATATGATTACCGCGGCCCTAATAGGAAATCCAAATGTTGGCAAGACTACTTTATTCAATCTTCTGACCGGTTCAAATCAATATGTTGGAAATTGGGCAGGAGTAACAGTAGATAAAAAAGAAGGATTTATAGATAATTCTATAAAAATAGTAGATTTGCCTGGTATTTATGCAATGGATACCTACTCTAATGAAGAGAAAGTTTCAAAAAATTTCCTTGAAAGTGGAAATGTAGATGTAATTATAAATATAATTGATGCTTCAAATTTAGAAAGAAATCTTTATTTAACTACTCAACTTAAACAATTTAAAAAGCCAATTATTATGGTACTCAATATGATTGACATAATAGAAGAAAAAAAAATAAAAATAGATTATGAAAATCTATCTAAAAAATTAAATGTTACTGTTATACCTTTAAATGCATCAAAAGGAATAGGTATTAAAAATTTAAAGGAGTTGCTTTCAAACAGTAATTTTTTAGAACCTGTAGATGATAGTTGTTATCAATTTCAAGATGAGACAGAGACTTATAAATTTATTGAAAGTATAGTAGAGGAATGCATGGACGATAGCAATAGTAAAAATGTAATCCGTGTTACAGATAAAATTGATAAAATTGTATTGAATAAATTCCTTTCATACCCTATATTTTTTCTTATCTTGTTTTTAATTTTTAAATTCACCTTTAATTGGGTTGGTCAACCACTTGCAACTACATTGAGTGGGTTATTAAACAATAATTTAATTCCTTTCCTTGATAACATTTTAAAATCAAATACAATTTGGTTTAGATCTCTTCTTTTAAAAGGTGTTTTAGGTGGAGTTGGATCTGTAATTGTATTTCTTCCAGTAATACTTTCACTTTTTCTTGGTATCTCGTTTTTAGAAGATTCGGGATACATGGCTAGAGCTGCTTTTATTATGGATAGGATAATGAGAAAAATGGGACTATCAGGTAAAGCCTTTATTCCTATGATCGTTGGTTTTGGTTGTTCTGTACCAGCCATTATGTCAGCAAGAACATTGGAAAGTGAGAAAGACAGGAAATTAGCAGCACTTCTTATTCCTTTAATGTCATGTAACGCCAGGCTTCCTGTATATGCATTATTTGCCGCAGCTTTTTTTCCAAGTAATGCCGCACTTATAGTTTTGTCATTGTACTTAATTGGAATTATACTTTCTTTTATAATGGGTATCTTTTTTAAAAATACAATTTTTAAAAAAGATGAAGAACCTTTTATTATTGAATTACCTGAATATAAAATGCCAGGCATAAAAAATTTATTATTACATACTTGGGATAAAGGAAAAGGGTTTTTAAAAAAAGCTGGTACAATAATATTTTCAGTGTCAGTAATTATTTGGATATTATCAAATTTTAATTTTAATGGAATAGTAGATATAAATTCAAGCTTTTTATCCTATATAGGTAAGTTTATAAGTCCGATTTTTATACCACTTGGTTTTTCCTCTTGGCAAAACTCAGTTTCACTTTTATCTGGTCTTATGGCGAAGGAAGTTATAGTTGGAAGCATGGGTGTTATATATGGTAGTAATCTTGTGAAAGTGCTTCCAAATTATTTTTCTGCTATATCAGCTTACAGTTTTTTAGTATTTGTACTTCTCTACACACCGTGCATGTCTGTAGTTATTACTATGAAAAAAGAATATGGAAACAAAATGGCTATTTTTTCAGTATCTTATCAATTAGTTCTTGCATGGGTAATGTCGTTTTTAACATTCCACATTCTAAACTTTTTTTTCTAAACACTTAAATTCATGAAATTAATTTATAAGGAGCTGAAAGGCTTCTTTTTTTAATCATTCAAATTATAATTGTACTAATAATCAGTTTAAAAGGTTATTGATTTGTAGATTCTTTTAATAAAGTATTATAATATAGAGTAAACTAAAGATAAACAATAAAATTAAAAAACTATTGACAATACTGAATTTCCAGCATACTATAAAATATAGGAATTATATTAATTGAGAATTACAATTTAATATTCTTGTTAGGTGAGGTTACTGTATAAGACACACGCTACTGCCCAGAAATGTCGAGAGACACCAATGGGTCAGCAGGTATTACCGGATTAAGGTTTTACTTAATGTAGCTGAGTATCAAATCTCTAAGCTGTACAGTGCTAAAACTCAACGAGTGAAGATGAGCTATTTTTTCACGTGCTTTTTTATTACGTATTTTAATCTCTTCACTTCGTTGTGGGGAGATTTTTTATATTAATTTTAGGAGTGTGATTATTTAATGGACAGTGGTCCCAGATATGTAAAAAATTTAATATGTTGGAAGGGATGTCACTCTATTAAACTATTTTGTAGGGGGTAGGCATCCATTTCTAAAAGGAGGATGTACTATGAAAAATAATTTTTATCTAAGCAGAATTTTAGGAAACAAAGTATATACACCAGATATGAAAGTTATTGGAAAATTAAGTGATCTTGGTGTTACTAATGAATTAAAAAGTCCTCAGGTAACTACTGCAAAAGTAAAAACTAATAGTGGAATTAAAGACTATAACTTTAAAAATTTTTCAATTACAAAACAAAAGGGACAATATATTTTGGTATGTAACAAAATAGAAAAACATACTTCAACAAATACATTGTTTTTAAGAAAGCATATTTTAGATCAACAGATTATAGATGTTAATGGGAGAAAAGTAGTTCGTGTAAATGATGTTTCACTTGCTAATTTAGAAACTGGAGTATATGTTGTTGCGGTTGATATTGGAATGAATGGTATTTTAAGACGAATTGGTATTTTAAAAACTCTAGTAAAACTTGGACTTAAGCTTCAAACTAAACTTATGATCTGGAATGATGTTCAAGCTGTTGTGGCTTCTAATGAAAATATTGTTCTTTCTAAACCATATGATTCTTTATCTATTCTTCATCCATCTGATTTAGCTGATATTATTGAAGATTTTGATCCAAAAACAGGACTTACTATTTTCACATCACTAGATAATGCAACTGCTGCGGACGTTTTAGAGCAAATGGAAGAAGATTCTCAAGTTAGTTTTATTGAAAGTCTATCAGTAGATAAAGCTGCAGATGTTTTAGAACAAATGCCTGCGGATGAGGCTGCGGATATTCTTGATGGCATGGATGATGATAAAGTAGAAGAACTTTTAAAAAATATGGAAAAAGAAGCTTCTGATGAAGTTAGAGGATTGTTAGAATATGATTCTAATGAAGTTGGAAGTCTTATGAGCACGGATTTTGTGTTATTTAAAAACAATGAAACTATAAATGACGCAATCGAAAACCTAAGAAAACTAAAGCCTGAAGAAGATGAAATGTTAAGAATTTATGTAGTAGATAAAAAGAGTAAATTAATAGGAACTCTTTCTTTAAGAGATTTAATAATCTCTGATCCAATTAGCAAGATAGGTGATATTATGAACAAAGAATTCAAATCAATGTTTGATACAGATAATATTAATGATTTGATAAAAAATGTTTCAAAATACAATCTTGTAGCTATCCCAGTTACGGATAATAAGATGAAATTATTAGGAAATGTTATAATAAACGATATTATTTATGAACTGCTTAAAAACAAAAGAAAGATTAATTAGGAGGTATAATATGAGCGAAAAAACGAATTCAAATAAAAAACCTTGGATTGCTGGCTTCATGGTGTTGCTATCAGTGCTGGGTCCTGGCTTAATAACTGGAAGCGTAGATAATGATGCCGGTGGTATTTCAGCTTATTCTGTAGCGGGTGCACACTATGGATATCTTTTACTATGGACATTGATTCCCTGTTTCATCGCATTACTTGTAGTACAGGAAATGAATGCAAGAATGGGCATTGTAACTCAAAAGGGTTTAGCTGATTTAATAAGAGAAAATTTTGGAGTAAAGATTACGTTCTTTATATTTCTAGGACTATTAGTAGCAGATATAGGTAATACTGCTACTGAATTTGCAGGTGTTGCTGGAAGTTTGCAGGTATTTGATCTTTCAAAATATGTAACAGTACCAATTGCAGTAATTTTAGTATGGCTACTTGTTGTAAAGGGAACATATAGCTCTGTAGAAAAGGTGTTTTTAGTGTTTAGTGTATTTTTACTTTCCTATGTATTTTCTGCAATTCTTGCTCATCCAGATTGGACTAAAATAGGAACTTCATTAATTAATCCTATACCATCATTTAAGGGTGCTCATGGAGAAGGTATAGACGCTGCCTGGATTAGTACTGTAATTGGGTTAATAGGTACTACTATTGCTCCTTGGATGCAATTCTATATGCAGTCGTCTGTAATAGAAAAAGGAATCAAAATATCTGAATACAAGTATGAAATTATAGATGTTGTTCTTGGATGTATTGTAACTGTGGTAGTAGCTTTCTTTATTATTGTAGCTTGCGCCGCAACTTTAAATAAGCAAGGTATTACTATAAATGAGGCTAAGGATGCAGCAGTGGCATTAAAACCATTAGCTGGAAATTTAGCATCAGGTATCTTTGCTTTTGGGCTCTTGATAGCTTCAGTATTCTCTGCAGCAATTCTTCCACTTGCAACTGCATTTTACATTTGTGAAGCGTTTGGTTTTGAAGCTGGTGTAGATAAAACAATGAAAGAGGCTCCTGAATTTTACGGACTATTTACAGCAATAATAATTATTGGAGCCGCAATTATTCTAATCCCAGGTGCACCATTACTTCAGATTTCTCTTGGAGCGCAAGTGCTTAATGGAATGCTTTTACCAGTGGTTTTAATCTGCATGATGTTAATGGTAAACAAAAAAGACCTTATGGGCAAATATATAAATAGTAAATTCAAAAATTGGGTTGGTTGGATTACCATAATTATTTTAATAGCATTAACAATAGTGTTGTTAGTACAGTCTATAATTAAAATATTAGGTTTTTAATATTATTGATTTTATAAATAGAGTTGAGTTTTGAAAGGAATGAATAAAAATGAACAATCAAAAAACCGCATTATTATCTATATTTTCTAATACTGCGTTAATAATTTTTAAAGTTATAGTTGGGTTATTAATGGGTTCAGTCAGTGTTATTTCTGAAGCAATCCATTCTTCTATAGATCTTTTGGCAAGTGTCATTGCTTTTTTCTCTATTAAGATAGCATCTAAAGCTGAGGATGATGGTCATCCTTTTGGACATGGAAAATATGAAAATGTATCTGGCTTCGTTGAGGCTTTATTAATTTTACTCGCGGCTGCTCTCATTATCTACCAAGCTATAACAAGAATGTTTAAAGGTGGAACTGTGGAGAATGTAGGTGCAGGTATATTTGTAATGTTACTCGCTGCTGTGGTTAACTTTTTTATTTCAATGATACTCTTAAAAGCAGCAAAGAAGACAGACTCTATTGCCCTAGAGGCTGATGGTAGGCATCTTCTAACAGATGTGTATACATCTATTGGAGTGTTTATTGGGCTTGTATTATTAAAAATAACAAAAATACCAATTATCGATCCAATTACTGCTATATTTGTTGCGGTATTAATAATTAAAACGTCTATAGACTTAATCAAAAAATCTCTAAATGATTTAGTAGATTCTAAACTTCCGGATGATGATATTTCAAAGATATTAAGTATACTTGATTCCCATTTAGAGATTACTAGGTACCATAGCTTAAGAACTAGAAAAAGTGGTGCTAATAGAGAAATTGATGTGCAAATTCATGTTGAAGAAAACACTTCATTAATTTATGCCCATAGACTCTCCGATAAAATTGAAGAGGAAATAAAAAAAAATTTCACTGGCGAGTCTTATGTAATGATTCATATTGAGCCAGAAACTCTTATTAAATAATATTTAATTACAATATCAAAATAAATACCAAAATAAATACCAACTATGATTTACTCTTGTTTTAAAGGAATTACTGTGATGAAAACCGCTAATAAATACTCGATTAAGACTTAGAATTCCATTAGATATACTTGTCCATCTTCCATTAGTTGTAAATGCCATTTTATAACCTGCAGCATTTACTGCTTTTAATGTATCTAAATTATAGCTGCCATGAGGATATGATATATATTTAACATTTTTATGTAAAGTTTTTTCTAAGTATTCCTTAGATGTTTTTAAAATTTTGAGCTGTGATGCATAAGTATATGTCCCTAGTTTCTGATGTAAATTAGTATGACTTTCTATATCTATACCGTTTTTCTGCATTTCTTTTAACTGCGTTGAGGTTAGAAACTGTTTTCCTTTATCCAAAAAACCTGTGATTACAAAAATAGTTGCTTTAAAATTATATTTCTTTAAAATAGGAAATGCATTAGTATAGTTATCCTCATAACAATCATCAAAGGTAATAAGAACTGATTTCTTAGGAAGAGGCTTATTTTTAACCATAAAATCATATAATTCATCAGTACTCAATGTTGTAAATCCATTATCTTTAAGGTACTTCATGTCCAGATTTAACCTAGCAGTGCTAACAACGTATGGATTTAACTTTGATGTTCCAATTGAGTGATACATTAAAACAGGAACGCTTTCATTATTATATTTAAAAGATAAATTTGTAGAAATTTTATTTTTACCTTTAAATATAAACGACTTTGATATTTTATTATAAATTTTAGTGTTATAAGACTTAATTTTTAATCCTTTACTATAATTGGCTATTAGCAAATAGCCAATTATTATAACTATAACTACAGCAAGGAATTTAAAAAAAGTCCTTATTATTTTAGTCATATTAATTCAGTATCCCTTCTAATTTTAATTTTTTCATATGAAAACTAGTCCCATTATACAATTAAACTCAATAATATGTAACAATTTATTTCGTGAATTTCATAAAACTATGGCACTACCCCAATAACACTAGTATTTTATTAAAATTAACTAGTCTATTTGCTAGGTTAGTTAAAAACTAATAATATATTGTTAATATATTATTAGTAGGTTATCAATGTAAAAGATTCAAATTAGTATTATAATAGAAAAATAAAAAGATATAATATAAAAGTGGTATAAATTATGAAAATATAAACGAAATCGTTTTAATATTAATTGCACATGGTATAGTTATAAACAAAATGGCAAAAATAATATTAATAACCAATTAAATACATTAGGATCTAACAAGGTAATTATGTTAACACAATATAATACTATTGATTATAAAATTAAAGAAACTATGCGAAATCATTAAATTAGTTAATCTGCACAAAATTAACTTGGAATATAATTGAGATTATGATGAGATATACTTTAGGAGGGGAAAATGAAACCAAACAATAGGTTAAGACGAAAAAAGAAGCATAAAATAAAACATTTTATACTTTATCTGATTTTTGGATTAATATTTACTGGGGTAACTGCTCCATTAATTATATTTCATGGTCCATTTACTAATGTAGAAAAGACGATTGTAGATGCATCAATGACAACGCTTAGCCACCAATGGATTGCAAAGCTATTTTTATCTGATGCCCAAATTCAAAAAATTCGAAGTCAAGATACAGTTCAAAGTGTGAATCAGGGAAACAACAACCTTATCAAGTTTATTAATGCCCATGACAATAGTATTGAAAGATATAATATTTCAAATGGTATAAAGTTCACAGGTTATGTACTTATTGTTAAAGACCCAACAAGAGTTAAAGTTGGTTACAGCAATAAACTAGGAACTCAGGGGGAACTAACAAGTCAAATAGCACAAGATAATGGGGCTATCGCGGCTATTAATGCAGGGGGTTTTTCTGATTCATCCTCAACTAGTACAAAATGGACTGGTACAGGTGGAAAACCAACAGGAATTATTATGAGTAATGGAAACATTAAATTTAATAATATAAAAGATTATGATAAAAAGGTTGATATTACGGCAATTACAAATAAAGCTCAACTTCTTGTAGGCCCTCACAGTTTGAATGATTTGAAGAAGCTTTCAGTAACAAATGCAGTATCTTTTGGTCCTGCACTCGTGATTAATGGTAAGGGAACAATAAAATCCGGAGATGGAGGCTGGGGAATTGCACCAAGAACAGCAATTGGACAACGCGCAGATGGTGCTATAATATTACTTGCTATTGATGGAAGAACTGCTAAAAGCCTTGGAGCTTCACTTAAAGATGTACAAAATATAATGCTACAATATGGAGCATACAATGCGTCTAATTTAGATGGTGGCTCATCAACTACAATGTATAATAATGGTGGTCTTATTAATAACCCTTGCGATGCACTTGGTGAAAGAGCAGTTCCATCTGCTTTTATTGTAAATCCATAACCTACAAGGAGGATAAGTTATGAAAAAAGTATTTAAAAAAATAATAATCTGTATTATTATTTCATTAATTATACAGATGAGTGGACTTTTCTATTTGAACAACTACCTTTTAACTTCAACTACTAATGTAAAATCTCAAAAAGTAGCAGACTCAAATATAAGTAATAAAGTTTCTGTTTCCAAAGCTAGTATACCAAGTAATGCTACTACAATAAATGTTTCATATGATGCAAGTTATATTTCCTATTATTTAAACAATGAACTATATGTAGTTAATACTATAACAGGTAAAAGTGTTAATGTATCGCCCTCTGCTGGAGTAAGAATATCTTTTTATAAGTGGCTCCCGGATAGGAATAGAATGCTCATAGTGGAAACACATGAAAGGAATCTTTCATTATCATATTATGATGTTACTCAATCACAAAAAAGTAAAGTATCTGATATTTTAATGATTAGCTCAGCATCTATTGTAAAGGATATTGAAGCATCACCGCTTACAAATGTAATTTATATAAAAGTAAAAAATGGGTATAAGTATTATTCTACATATTGGGTAAATATAATGAAATCTAGAAAGAAAATTGTTACTCAATCTAAATATATAGGAAAAATTCAAGTAGTACCTCATGTGGATAAAATGGTGTACGAAGATTTGGAAAGTAACAAGGTTTATGCAACTGGTCCAGACCATGTTTTGAATTTCAGTGGTTCGACAAAATCGTGCTTAATTGCAATAGATAGTAATGACAAGGTTTATGTTGGAGATGTGGATAGCAGTAATAAAATTGATAAGATATATTATGGAACATTGGGTGGCAATTGGCAGTCACTTTCCTTAAAAACACCAGTAAGCAAGGATCACTTATTTGTTACAGCTAGCGGGAAGGCTTATATAAATGATAACATTAAACGCAATGTAACAGAGCTGCAGACAAGTAAAAAAACAACTTATAAAGGTACATTACTACAATTATATAACAATGGAATTGCATCATTACATGATGGAAATTTAGTAAAAACACCTTTAAATTAATCTGAAAAAAGATTGCACTATGGCTGCAGAGCCATAGTGCAATCTTTTTTTATACTATTAATTATGTAAAATTATTCTAATTATTTCAAATAATTAGTTCTTAATATATGGTACAGTATATATGCTATAAAGATCGTGAATTTTTAATGAAGTCATATTTATTTATTTATAAATATAATTACAAAATATAAGATTTGAGTAATTAGTAACAAAATACATAGGGGGACGCTATGAAAAAGAAATTATCTTTCATATTTACATTCATTTTTCTACTATTTACATTTGGATGTTCAAGGACTAAAACTATTACAAAAGAAAAAGCAAAACCGGTTATGACATCGGTTGAAAACTCCTCAATACCTGGTTTTAAAAGTACTACTGTTATTAAGCATTATGGTAGGAGTATTCCAGTTTTATCGTATCACTCAATTAATTATGATAAAAATAATCCTATTTGTATTTCAGTTGAAAAGTTTAAGGAACAAATGAAATATTTAAAGAATAACGGGTATTATACTATAACGCTTACAAATTTGTATGGATATCTTATGAATAATATTCCAATACCTAAAAAATCTGTAGTCATTACTTTTGATGATGGATATGAAAATAATTATACTGCTATGTTCCCTGTTCTAAAAAAATATAATTTTAGAGCAACAATATTTGTTATTACCTCTTTTATTGATAAAAATCATACATTTATGACATCAAAACAACTTTTAGAAATGGATAAGTATGGTGTTGATATCGAAAGCCATACCGTACATCATGATAATTTAGCAATGATTTCCAATAACAAACAACTAAAAACTTTAATTCAATCTAAGCAGTATCTAGAAAAAATATTGAATAAACCAATAAACTTTTTTGCATATCCTTATGGTGGGTACAACAAAAGTGCAATTGAGGCCTTGAAAAAAGCTGGTTATAAAATGGCTTTCACAACTGAAGGGGGTTGGTCCTCTAAGCATAACGGTGTATTTTCCTTACATAGGGTATGGGTAGGCCATTTGGATAGTATGAAAGTATTTAAAAACAAAATTTCTGAACCTGATTATCAGCTAATAGACCAATTGTAAATATAAGAAGGGATGAAATTAAATTTAAAAAACGTGCTTCACATGAAAAAGTTATAAAAAGTAGGCAACAAAAGGCATACAATAATTTTAAATATTGTATGCCTTTTTATTTTTAATGAACAACATTCACTATTAAATCATTTCCTGAGGAGCTGCAACAGCTTCGAAGAAGATGCATTGACAACTTTGGAAGCAGATTTAGACTGCCACCAAAGTGATTTTTCTAAGCTAGACAACTGCCATTTATAGAAGATGGCAGACTTGAAGCTTCCAAAATGTTGTTAAACTGTACCATCAGCATCAATTTCGTCTAAACATTTTTCATCTTTAACACATAATCTATGTTTAAAAGTTTCTGGTTGAACAGCTGATAAAATAATATGATCATTATCAGTGATAATGACTGCTCTTGTTCTTCTTCCGTAAGTAGCATCAATTAGCATGCCTCTACTTCTTGCTTCATGAATTATTTTTTTTATAGGAGCTGATTCAGGCTTAACTATAGCTACCAATCTATTTGCTGAAACAACATTTTTAAATCCTATATTTATCAAATTGTCATTCATCATTTCCATTTTACAACACTCTTTCCTTTAAGTTGATTTTAGGTTGTTAATTATAAAAATACAATCGGCAATCTAAAGTCATTATATTATTTTTTACTATGTATTTATTTTAAAAAACCTATGAAGTATAACTCTTTGGAACTAATGAAGTAATAATGATGTAAATTCAGCTTTTCCTAAAAGTCTCTGTGTGTACAATCACAAAATGGAGGAGTTTCTGTCTGTTTACATTGACAAATATAAACTGTATCATCTTTTCCAGCAGTAAATTCTAAAGGCTTAAATGCAGTTACTTTATGTGAACCATCACAAAATGGTTGATTTGAACTTCTACCGCAAGCGCACCAATAATAAGTTTCGCCTTTTTTTACTTGTATGGTAATAGGCGCTTTTTTTGCTATTTTAGGTATTTCCATAATTATAACTCCTTTATTTATACAATTTTATCCATTGATAATGATCTATGTATATTCCAATTTGAATTCATACAATATAATATTAAAATTAATTGTATGTTTTATCCTTTTAGTGGTTAGTCTCTATTATAGAAATTTTGTGAAAGAATATATTTTCATAATTAAAGTTTTAAATCTTCTATTTTCTAAAGTTTCCATAGTGGAGCGTCACTCTTATCAAATTCTTTGTATCTTTCTTCGGTTAGTCTCTTAATCGATATTCTTTGCCAAAATGATAACCTTTTTCCCTGTACATAAGCTATATCAACGAGTTTATCGTATAATTTTTCTTCTTTAGCACTTAACATATAAATATCTCCCTTAAATTTTATCTTTTAAATTATTTCTTATATTAGTATTTACGTAATATATAACATTCACTATACTAACTTCAGTTAAGACTAACTAACTTAAGTTAGACTAACCTAAGTTATATTAAGTACTATTATACTCTAAGATAGACAGGTTATCCAACCATAGGTGTTATATTTTAAAAGTACATTATCATATTTGTGTTTATAAAGAAATTGGAATAGGTTAAATATAATTCTCTGATTTGTACAATATATTACAAATCAAGCCTAAATATTTACTTGATTATACTATTTTTACTGCGAATTTATGTAAAAAATCAAAATATGTTTTTAACCTAATACACTAAAATCTTGCGTTATTGTGATTATGCTTTTGATGGTTTTGGAATTTCACTGGACTTGTTCAATTTTGAGAATCCATTAGTATAGGATTATATAGGAGAGCAGGGGTGCTTCATTAATTGATTATGTATATACTGCTAATAATATAAAATGAATGAATAAAATTGATATGATTATCTGCAATTATATAATAAGCAAATAAATTACTTTGCATAAACAATGAGAATGCACAAAATAATTTACAAACTTATAGTATTGTAACAATTAAAAATTTAGAATGTCCAATTTTATATTCTCAAATCCACATATAACTTTATCAGCTTTATAAAGTATAAATTTGGAACCAATACCTACAGAGTGCATACCTGCTCTTATGGCAGCTTCTATACCAGCAGCAGCATCTTCAAATACAACGCAAGAACTTGGGTTCATGTTTAATTCTTTAGCTGCTTTTAGAAACACTTCAGGATTTGGTTTTGCATTAGTTACTTTAGTACCATCAATTATAGAATCAAAATAAGGGACAAGGTTAATTTTTTTCAGTATTAGCATAGCATTTTTGCTTACTGAACCAAGAGCAATTTTAATATCGTTATCTCTTAGGTGTTTTATAAAAGTTTTAACTCCAGGTAAAATTTCAGACTCATCCATATTTGTTATATATGATACATACCAATTATTTTTTTTAGCTGCTAGTTCTATCTTTGTTTTTTCATCAAAGTCTTTATTACCAATTTTTAAAAGAATTTCAAGAGAATCCATTCGACTTACTCCTTTAAGCCTTTCATTATCATTTTGCGTAAATTCAAAACCAAGTTCATTAGCAAGTCGCTTCCAGGCTAAGTAATGATATTTTGCAGTGTCTACTACTACACCATCTAGATCAAATATACATGCTTTAATGTTATTCATTATTATTTACCTCCTAAAATTTTAGTGAAATGTTCTTAAATAAATTATAACAAAAACGTTTCCGTTAGTAAATCGGAGTAACTCATAGAAAAACAGTGAAAAAAATAGTATAACTATAGAAATTCATAAGAAAATCGATTACAAGACAGATTGAAAAAAATATTTTAATGATATATAATGAATTTACGGAAACGATATCAAAGTTTACGGAGGAGGTTTCGTAATGAAGTTGTGGAGTGTTGAACAAAAAAAATATACAAGTATAGATAATAAAAAGTATGAGACATTATTTACGCTAGCAAATGGATATAGGGGATTAAGAGGTCAATTAGAATTTACTAAACTTGGACAAAAAGGTAATTTTATAGCTGGCATTTTTGATAAATCTTCTGCTCAAGTTACAGAAATAGTAAACTTACAAGATCCAATACTTTTAAATATATATATCGATGATGAAATTATAGATATGGAACAATGTAAGGTACTTGCTTTTAATAGAAGGCTTAGTATGTTAGAAGGAGTATTATATACTGCAATTGAACTAGAAACAAGAAAAGGAAAAATAATTAATTTAAAGTGTGAAAGATTTGTAAGCAGAAATAATGTTCATAGATGGGCTGCTAAATATGAAATAGTTCCAGTGAATTTTACCGGAAAAGTATTTTTTGAAAGTGTTATTGATGGAACAGTCACAAATAGTTCACAAGATCCAATGAATTTAGCAAAACATTTTAATGTCGATGAGATTTTTGATGTTAAACCTGGAATAGGACTTAAGAGTTCAACTTTTGATAAAAAAATAAGTGCTGTGGAAACAACAAGATTACTTGCTGATAACGATTTTGGAAATATATTTAAAAGTAGAAAATATAATATGTTAGCAGAAAAGGCAAGAGAAGTTTATTCATCCATTTTAACACAAGGAGAACTTTACACGGTATACAAGCTGGGTGTGAGTTTTACGTCTAGGGATAAAATAAAAAATATTACAGAGGAAAGTAAAAAAGAATTAGATGCTTTTACGGTTGATGGTTATGAAGAAGAAAAAGAAGCTCATAAAGCTGTATGGCAAAGTATATGGAATGATATTGATATTGAAATTCATGGAGATGACGAAGCCCAAGTTGGTATAAGATTCAATCTTTATCAATTAGCTTCGTCAGCTTATGAAGGAGATGAGAAAATAAGTATTGCGGCTAAAGGGCTTCATGGGGAAGGATACAAAGGACATATATTTTGGGACACAGAAACATTTATGCTACCTTTCTTTATTTATACAAGACCTAAAGTGGCTAAGGCACTGTTAATGTACAGATATAATACATTACAAGGGGCAAGAAAAAATGCAGAGATAAGTGGATTTAAAGGTGCAAGGTATCCTTGGGAATCTGCAGATGAAGGCTTGGAAGTAACTCCAAAGTGGGGATTTGACTATGATGGAAAGCCGGTGAGAATTTGGACAGGTGATGAAGAATTTCATATAAATTCTGATATAACATTTGCTATTTTTGAATACTACAGAGCAACTGGAGATAAAGATTTTCTAATAAACTATGGTTTAGAGATTCTTCTTGATACTACTAAATTTTGGCAGAGTAGAGTTGAGTACAATAAAAAAGAAGATAGATATGAAATAAACGGTGTAATTGGTCCAGATGAATTTCATGAGCATGTTGATAATAATGTGTTTACAAATTTTCTTGCAAAATGGAGTATTAAGAAGGCTTTAGATTTAGTTCAATGGATTAAAAAAGAAGACGCCTTAGTTTTGAAAAAGCTTTGTAATAAGTTATCGTTAAATGAATTAGATTTTAAAGCTTGGGAAACTATAGAAAAAAAGATGTATATTCCAACAAGCAAAGATGGAAAGCTTATAGAGCAGTTTGAAGGCTATTTTAATATGCCTAGTATAGAAATTACTAAATTTGATGAAAATGGCATGCCAGAATGGCCTGATTTTAAGGGATTAAAAATTGCTGAAACACAACTTATTAAGCAGGCAGATGTTGTTCAGCTAATGATAATGCTCGGAGAAGAGTTTAGCGATAATGTAAAAAAAGAAAATTACAAGTATTATGAAAAAAGGACAATGCATAAATCATCATTAAGCCCATCAATGTATTCAATAATGGGCATTACAGTTGGAGATACTCATAATGCATATAAGTATTTTATGAAAACAGTATTAACAGATTTAAAGGATAATCAAGGAAATACTGATTTTGGAATTCATTCAGCTTCTAATGGTGGTTCTTGGCAAACTGCAATAATGGGTTTTGGAGGATTGAGTGTTGATAAAGATGAGGTTTTAAATCTTAAACCATGGATTCCTAAACATTGGGATGAAATGAATTTTAACATAAATTGGAGAAAAACAAGAATTTACGTATCAATACGTCAGGATAAAATAGTAGTTAAGGCAACAAATTCTTCTAAGGTAAAGATATACAATGATGAATATAACCTTAAAAAGGATGAAGAAATTACGGTTACTAGATAAAAAAGTGTTATGGAATAGCATAACTTACAGGTATAATAGTTTTTAGTAGTATGAAGGAGAGATATAATATGGAAAATAAAGTTAAAACAATAAAAGATGTTGCTAAAATATGCAAAGTATCTGTAAGTACTGTTTCCAGGGCTTTTAATAATTATAGTGATATTAGTGAAAAAACAAGAGAACGGATACTTAAAATGTCAGAAGAAATTGGTTATAAGCCTAATATTGTTGCAAAGAGTTTAAGCTCAATTAAAAACTATAGATTAGCTATGTTAGTAGAAGACTACAGTGAAGTTAATCCATTAACTTATGAAATGTTGATGCCATTTCAAAACATGGCATCAAATAGAGGGTACGAAACCGTATTACTTTCTACAACTTCTAACATGCAAAAGTCTCATGAGTTAAAAAAACTTTTAAGCGATAAGCAAGTTGATGGAGCATTTATTATAGGGCTTAAGATGAATGATGATTATTATAAGCAACTTTCCAATATAAATATACCTTGCGTTCTTTATGATATTAATATTAATAATGAGAAGACTTCTTGTGTAGGTGTTGATAATGTTAAAGGTGCATTTATGGCTGTAGAACATTTAATAAAACTTAGACACAAGAAAATAGGATTTATTAATGGACACAAAAATGCTCAGGTAAGCTTTGAAAGATTGGATGGATATTATCTTGCATTAAATAGATATGATATTCCAGTAGATAACAAATTAATAGTAAATGGAAACTTTAGCTTTGTTGACGCTCAAATAGCTGTCAAGGAATTACTAGGGAAAAACAAGGATATAACAGCAATTTTCTGCGCCAGCGATTTAATGGCAGCAGGTGCTATTAGTAAGTTACAAGAATTGGGTTATTCATTACCAGATGACTTATCAATTATAGGTTTTGATGATGAAAATATATCTCAATATATAAGTCCAAAACTTACAACTATAAGACAACATAGGGATAAAATAGGTGAAACAGCAGCAAATGTTTTAATAAACATTATATCTGGACAATCTTTGAGCAGAAATGTAATAGAACCAGAATTAATCATTAGAGAGTCTTGTAAAGAACTAAACACTTAAATACAATGCTATTTATAGCATTTATAGCATTTATAGCATTTATAGCATTTATAGCATTTATATAAATTAAAACTATGGGGGGGAAATATTTTATGAAAAAAAGAAAAATATTATGTTTAATAACAACACTCGCGCTTACTATGAGTATGTTTACAGGGTGTGGAAGTTCTGGAAAAACTACTAAAGGTAGTGAAAACGTTACAATTAAAGTGGGATACTGGTCATCCTCACCATCTGAGACAACGGTACTAAATAATCAAATTGCATCATTAACTAAAAAGTATCCAAATATAAAAATTCAAAAGCAAGTAATAACTGGTGATTATAATCAAGCACTACAGGCACAAATTGGTTCTAAAACTGAACCAGATGTATTTTATATGGATTCTTCAGTTGCTACTTCATATATGGCAAAAGGAGTTTTGCTTCCAATTGATAAATATTTAGATAAAAATGATACTAAAGATTTCCAAAGTAATCTATTAAAAGGTTTCCAAAGCAAAGGTAAAACATATGGACTTCCAAAGGATTACAATACTTTAGCATTATATTACAATAAAGATATGTTCAGTGCAGCTGGAATAACAGCGCCCCCTACAACATGGAAAGAATTAACTACAGATGCTAAAAAACTTACAAAAGGTGGAGTAGTAGGGTTATCTTTAGCTGACGATGTTGCACGTTTCGCACCATTTATTTTTCAAGCAGGTGGAAAAATAAATATTGGAGACAAGGCAGCATTTAATACAGCTGAAGCCGCAAAGGGTTTGGATTATTATTATTCATTCTTTAAAAATAAAACTGCTTCTGATCCTAAGTCACTTGGAGATAGTTCGCCAGATGATTCATTAGCTAATAAACATGCTGCAATGGTAATATCGGGAGGATGGTTAATACCTTCAATAGCAGCTGCAGCACCGGATGTTAAATACGGAATTGCTAAACTTCCTAAAGGTGAAAAATCAGGCGATCTAGCATTTACAGTTGGTTATGTTATGGGTAGAGATACTAAACATCCCAAAGAAGCTGCAGAAGTTATGAAATATTTAACTAGTAAAGAGGCACAAACTATGACTGCTAATACTGGACTTGCAATTCCTAGTAGAAAATCAATGGGCAATGTATTTGCTTCAAAATTTCCTCAGAGAAAAGCATTAGTTGATATGACAAAGGATTCCCAAGTTTATAACTTTGGATTAAATTCTCAACAAATAGTTGATGCTTTAACAAAAGCAGGAGAAGAATTACGATTAGGGAAATTTGCTAATGGTAAAGCGGCTCTAGAAAATGCTTATAATAGTATAAAATAATAAAATAATAAAATGGGGGAGTACATTTGTACTTCCTATTTTTAAACAAGGAGGATGAATATGGGAAAAAAATCAGACAGTATGATAGGCTTAAAAAGAAAGGGAAAAATGGATTTCTTACCAGGAAAGATGAAAAGGAAGAAAAGATCAAGCAGTATGCTAGGATTAAAAAGAAGAGAAAAAATAGATGGATGGCTTTTTGTATCTCCTTTTGTAGTTTCAGTTTTAGTATTTATCATAGGACCACTTTTGGTCGCTTTTATGTTAAGTTTTAAACAATATTCTTTTTTAGATAATAATACGATGTTTCAAGCTAAATGGATTGGTTTAGATAACTATAAACATGCGTTCGTTGACCCCACACTAATTAAGGCATTTTCAAACACATTTTTATTTTCAATTGTTGTTGTTCCATGCCAGTTAATAATTGCCCTGATGTTAGCACTTATTGTAGATTCAAAAATAAAGTTCAAAACATTTTTTAGAGCAGCTTATTACATTCCAACATTAACATCAACTGTTGCAGTTTCAGTTATGTTTCTATTTTTATTTAAATCCGATGGGGTTTTGAATATATTTATGAAGTTCATTCATGCACAGCCACATAATTGGTTTGGTGATCCTAAATATGCATTACCAACAATAATGATAATGGCAATATGGTCTTCGGTTGGTATGTATATGGTAATATTTCTTGCAGGACTTCAAGAAATTTCAGTTTCACTTTATGAAGCTGCTGAAATTGATGGGGCAAATAGAATACAAGAATTTTTTTATGTAACTTTACCATTAATTAAACCAGTATTTTTCTTTAATCTTGTTGTATCATTTGCGGGTACTTTTCAAATGTATGATCAGGCCGCTGTAATATCAGGAGGAAATGGAGGTCCTGATGGTTCTACTATGACAGTAGTTTTATACATGGTTAGGACAGGATTTAAAAACTTAAATATGGGTTATGCTTGTGCTATTGCGTTTTTATTATTTATAGTTATATTTACAATAACCATTATACAAAAGAAACTGTTTGGTGAAGAAAATGTTGAATAGGAGTGATAAAAATGAAGAAAAATAAAAAGGAAAAGGAAAAGAAAATATCTATTTTGTCAATTTTATTTTATACATTAGTTATAGGATATGCAGTAATAACAATTGGACCTTTTATTTGGAGTTTTATAACATCACTAAAGCCTACTACTGATGTTAATACGCTTGGTATTAATTTTTCACACTTATCATTTAAAAATTATGCATTTGTGTGGAACAATTTTCCTTTTGGAAGATGGTTTTTTAATAGTATATTTATATCTGGAGCTGTAACTTTAGGAAATTTGCTTTTTAATTCTATGGCAGGTTATGCTCTAGCTAGAATAGAGTTTCCGGGGAAAAAAACACTTTTTCTACTTATAATTGCGATTATGATGATACCGGGACAAGTAGTTATGGTACCAACATATATGCTTTTAGCAAAACTCGGCTGGATTAATACTTATAAAGGTTTGGTAATACCTTTTTTGACAAGTGTTATGGGTATTTTCTTAATGAGACAATTCTTTTTAGGCATTCCTAAATCGATGGAAGAGTCAGCCCAACTTGATGGTCTAGGACGGTTTGGTATATTTTTCAGAATTATACTTCCACTTGCAGGACCTGCACTTTCAACTCAATTTATTTTGTTATTTACAGGTAATTGGAATAGTTTTATGTGGCCTAGTTTAATTGCAGTTGATCAAAACATGTATACTTTGCCAGTAGGATTAAACTCTTTTTATGGGCAATATTTTCAATTCTGGAATCAAGTACTTGCAGGAGTTATGATATTATCAATACCAGCTCTAATTGTATTTTTAATTTTCCAAAAGAATTTTATAAAAGGAATATCTACTACTGGGATGAAGGAGTAAATATTATAAGCTATATCTAAAATAAATTTTAATGTTTTATAGGAGAGCTAAAATGACTGTAAAAGAAGATAAGATAAAATATACATACCCATTAAATGAATGGAAAATAATAGAGGACGAATTTAAAGCAGAAAACAATTATAGTAATGAAACTATGTTTTCTTTGGGAAATGGTTATATTGGTATGAGAGGTAACTTTGAAGAAGGTTTTAAGGGAGTAGGTTCTGAAGGAACATTTATTAATGGCTTTTATGAAAGCAATACAATAAATTATGGAGAAATGGCTTATGGGTATGCACAGAAAACTCAGACTATGATTAATGTAACAAATAGTAAGGTAGTAAAATTATTTATTGAAAATGAAGAATTTGATATGCTTAAAGGAAAAATTCTTAGTTATAAAAGAGTCTTAAATTTGCAAGAAGGGTTATTAAAAAGAGTTTTAAAATGGAGGTCTCCTAAAGGAAAAGAAGTTGAAATATCAATACAAAGATTAATTAGTTTTACTAATAAACACATAGTAGCAATAAAATATAACGTTTGTCCATTGAATTTCAATGGACAAGTTAAATTAATATCCTATTTGGATGGTGATGTTACAAATTTAACTTCTGAAAATGACCCAAGGGTTGGTTCGGGATTTCAAGGAAGAATGCTTGATATAGAGTATAAAAAAGTTGATAATGAGAAGTTATTAATCAAACAAAGAACTAAGAATACTAAATTTTCATTAATATGTACAGCAAATCATAAAATAAAAACTTCTTGTAAATATAAAGTAAATAATTCTGTAGAAGAGTTTAGAGTAAATGCTGGATTTACTTTTGATGGAAAAATTGGAAAAAGATTACATTAGAAAAATATATTGCTTATGTAACTTCAAAGGATTTTCCTGAGAAATCAATGGAACATATAGCAAAGGAAAAATTACAAGTAGCATATGACAAGGAATATAAAATTCTTGCTATTGAGCAAAAGAAATTTTTAGATATATTTTGGAATAAGGCTGATATACAAATTACTGGAGATATAGCAATTCAGCAGGATTAAGGTTTAATATGTTTCATTTACTGCAATCATCAGGAAGAGATGGGAAAACTAATATTCCTGCAAAAGGACTATCTGGTGAAGGATATGAAGGACATTATTTTTGGGATACGGAAATGTACATGATACCTTTCTTTAACAATAATAGCCCTAACGTTAGTAGAAAACTTTTAGAATATAGATTTGGAATTTTAGATAAATCTAGACAAAGAGCACTTCAGATGGGATATAAAAAAGGTGCATTATATGCATGGAGAACTATAAATGGAGATGAATGTTCTGCTTATTACCCAGCAGGTACTGCACAATATCACATAAATGCAGATATTGCATTTTCAATTAAAAAATATATGGAGGTTACAGAAGACAAAGAGTTTTTAATTCAATTTGGAGCTGAGATGTTATTTGAAACTGCTAGGTTTTGGATTCAATTAGGTGGATTTGTTGAAAGAAAAGGAAATAAATTTTGCATAAATTGTGTTACTGGTCCTAATGAGTATACAGCTATGGTAAATAATAATTGTTATACAAACCTTATGGCAAAAGAAAATTTAAAATATACATATGAAGTTGCAGTTTGGATGAAGGATAGTTATTTAGAGGTATACAAAGATCTTTCTAAAAAAATAAATTTGGAAGAGAATGAATTATTTCTTTGGAAAAGAGCCGCTGATCAGATGTTTATACCATATGATGAAAAACTTAAAATATATATGCAGGATGATAGTTTTTTAAATAAGGAGGTTTGGGATTTTAAAAACACACCTAAAGAAAACTATCCTTTGTTAGTTCACTATCATCCATTAACAATCTATAAATACCAGGTATGCAAACAAGCTGATACTGTATTGGCAGAATTTTTATTGAATCATAAGTTTAGCAAAGAGCAAAAGAAAAGAGATTATGATTATTATGAAGCAATAACTACTCACGACTCATCACTTTCTATGTGCATTTTCAGTATTATGGCAAATGAAGTGGGTTATCATAAAAAAGCATATAATTACTTCATGAAAACTGCGAGGATGGATCTAGATAATATTCAAGGAAATACAAAAGATGGTATACATGCTGCTAACATGGCAGGTACTTGGATGGGCATAGTAAACGGATTTGCAGGAATGCGTACACATGATGGTGTCTTGAGTTTCACTCCATATTTACCTGATAAATGGGAAGCTTATAGTTTTAAAGTAAACTATAAGAATAGAACTATTAATGTAAATGTAAATAAAACTGGGGTAGAGTATAAATTATTATATGGAGCTAATATACTAATAATAGATAGTGGCAATAAAATAGAATTAACCAAATAAGATTGGTGGAATTGTAGAGTTACAAAATAATAGCTCAATAGTCAAATATATTGATGATAGGGGCAAGATGGTAACATATAATATTTGATTATCTATTAATGAATATGGGTAACAAGCTAGTAGAATACGGAATATTGTAAAGTATAGCAACAACATCATTGAGTTAACAAACTTTCAAAAGGAAGTTTATACTTAAGTAAAAGTGTGAAATTCCACATAAAGTTGATTTTTAGGCTTTTACTTATTAAAATTAAGGAGGTATTTATATGAGTCATAGACATAATGATTGTTGTTGTTGTGAACCTGTTTGTAACACTGGAAATAGTTGTGGAACCGGAAGTGGTATTTGGATCATCGTTATTTTATTATTAGTTTTTTGCAGTAGTGGAAATGGCGGATTTGGTAACTCTTGCTGTTAGTCCATTTAAAAAACACTTCTAATTTTAGAAGTGTTTTTTAAATAAATAATAATATTTTTGTATACTATTATTTTGAACTGTTTGCAAATATTGAAATAACTAAGGTTGCTATATATATTTTTCTATAGTTTAAATTTAAGCACCATTTCATTAAGTTTCTGTGCCATTTCAGCCTGAGCTTGAGCTGTAAATGCAATCTGTTCTGCCCCCTGAGAGACTTCGTCAATACTTTCTTTTATAACATCTGTACTTTCAGAAGAGCTTTGAGCAAGTGTGGACATATTTTGCATTCCATCATTTACTTCACTAATAGTTGAAGTAAGGTCTTTCGTCATGGAAGCTATTTCTCCAGACATAGTACTAATAAAATTAGCATCATCATAATATTGGATTCCCATTTTACCCATACCTTCAAGCTGAGGTTTAACATTTTCCTTAATAAATGTTAATACTTCATTACTATTTTGAGAAAGATTTTTAAATGCTGTTTGTACTCCACCAATTGTATTTTGAATGCTTACAACAGCCTCAGAAGTTTGTTCTGCAAGCTTTTTAACCTCTTCAGCAACAACAGCAAAACCTCTTCCTTCTACTCCAGCCCTGGCAGCTTCAATAGCAGCATTTAAGGCTAATAAATTTGTTTGATTAGAAATATCTGCGATAATGTCTGCCATTACCAATATATCATCAACCACCTTACCTTCTTTTATAGCTTCCAAAATATTTTTTTCTTTATCATTAAATACATTTTCTATGTTTTCAATAACTTGTTTTCCTTCTTTTTGAACCCCAAGTGCTCTTTCTTTTGCTTTTGTTGAGTTGTTGTTTCCTTCTATTGATTTTCCAGACAATAAATCAATCTTGGAATTTGCTGTTTGAGCAGATACTATTATTTTATCCGAAGTGGTACTAGTATCTTTAATCTTTACAGCTATCTGTTTTGTCTCATTGTTTATTTGTTGAAATTTTGCAGTTAATTCTTCCACGGTGGCAGATAGTTCTTCACTTGAAGCACTTAAATCCTGAGAATTTTCTAGTATGTTTTTTATTAGAGTAACTAATTCTTTTTTCATAAGGATAAATGCATTTGCAAGTTGGCCAACCTCATCAGTTGATTTCAATAGATTATTACAACTGTCATCTTCTACTAAGTCAAACTCTGCTGCTTTTTTAACAAGTTTTGTGGTTAAAATAATAGGTTGTGATATTTTTTTACTTATCCACCATCCTATTAGGGAGAACATAATTGTAAGAAATAAAGCAAGACAAATAATTACTTTCTCTAAGCCACTTATCTTACTAAAAATGTCTGAGTTTTTAACGGCTATAACCATAATGTTACCATTTATTAATTTACTATAACCAAAGATACTTTTTTTACTATTTATTTCTCCATATGTAAAACCTTTTGCATTATTGCCCATAGTAGTGGCAACGGATTTCAAATTTCCATTTTCAATTTTTTCTAAATTATCTTTAGTTGTATATTTTTTATCTACTAAAAAATCATATTTATTATTCAGCAAAAATGCATAACCACTATTATAAACATTTACACCATTTATCATCTTTACATAATCACTAAAGAATAAATCGATAGCAAGAACTGCAACTAATTTATTATTTTTATAAATTGGTTTAGTATAAGAAATTCGCATGTCTTTACTAACAGATTTTCCACTGGCATTAACATGTGGATCGCTCCATATGCCTTTTTTATTTTTAATAGGATTATAATACCAATCCATGCTTGGCTTAGTTTCATTAAATTCTGATAAAACAAATTTACTATTTTTTTGGAATTGTTTATTTGTAATAGTTCCTTCGTAGCAAATTTGGTATAAATCCTTTGTAATATCAGGATTTAGTATTAAAGTGATACCTAAACCATTGTCCTGACTTTCTCCTATTTTTTTTATTGTAGGATCTAGTGATGCAACGTAAGATTTAACATACTTTGGATCTGTATTTGCTTTTTTTTCATCAAATGTAGTTGAAAATATATTTCCTACGTTATTTGCAGTGTTTTCAGTATTCAATAACAACTTATTTACTTCATTTGCTTTATTTTCAGAGATATCAGTAAGCCTTGATTGAGCTTCATTTTGTATTACATTCTTACTCTCTATAATACATACTGCAGCTATGATAAATGAAGTTAACAAACAACATACAGTAATAGCTGTTACCATTTTGTAGACAATACTTGATTTTAGTTTTTTTAATAGTCTCAAAAAAAATCCCCCTATGTCATTTAATTTTTTTTACAGTCATATTGCTGAAACTATAAATGTTTTTTAATATACAGTAAAATTATTGCAATTATAATGTTATTTCCTGCTGTATTGAAGAAAAAATACTCCTTTTCATAAACTCCTCATGTTATCTTCGTCCTTTTTCCTTAAATCTTTACACTGAGGGATATAGACTTTGTATAAATAACATGACTTTATGGCATATTTTGTTGAAAGATAAAATTATTATTTATACCAAACTTAATAAGGCTCCACTCCTTTAAAAATCGAAGGAATAGAGCCTTTCAACAACTATCTATTTATTATTAAGAGATTCAATATACTTATCTCCCCAAATTCTAAACTGTTCTAATACTGGATTGAATGCCTTTCCTAAATCAGTTAATGAATACTCCACCTTGGGCGGAATTTCCGAATAAACATATCGATTAATCAATCCATAACCTTCTAGTACTCTTAATTGCTTTGTTAATGTAGATTGCGTGATATCACCTAGGCCTCTTTGGAGCTCTCCATAACGTAGTGCTCCATCATTCAAATGATACAAAATTAATATTGACCATTTCCCGGCAAATACTTTTTGCGCTGTAAAATATGGGCATTTTCCAAAAAGACTATTATTACTTTCCATAGTAGTTTCCCCCAATAGTATCTAATTGATACTTACATTTAAAAAAGATCGTACTTGATATTCTTAATATACATGTTATTATTACTGTAGAGTTAATTTTAACATACATATACGGGAGGAGCAATAATTATGAATAAATCATTAGAATTTTTAAAAGAATGTGGTGTTTTTTACTTAGCAACTAGTGAAGGTGATCAACCAAGGGTTAGACCATTTGGTGCTGTTTTCGAATATGAAGGAAAATTATATATTCTCACAAACAATACAAAAAAATGTTTTAAACAAATGTAAGAAAATCCTAAAGTTGAAATTTTTGGTATGAATAAAAAAGGACAATGGATTCGTGTTACTGGAGAAGTTGCAAATGATGACAGACGTGAAGTAAAGGAAGTTGCACTTAAGGCCGTTCCATCTATAAAATCTATGTATAAAATTGATGATGGAATTTTTGCAGTTTTATACTTTACAAAAGGAACAGCTACTATTTCTTCTTTTACTGATAAACCTGAAACATTCTCACTATATATATAAGTTAATTTACTAGTAAGTAAGGGACAGTTTTATATAATCAAGCTATTTCAATCTTCTTGAGATTGAAATAGCTTTTTTATTTGTATTATGTTGTGTGTAATCAGGTTTACTAAATTGATTATTATATATAAAATATTCTCCTAATGTATAACAAACCATACAAAATTGTTTACTTAAGAGATAACTTTAAATAGACAAGTTACTATGATAATATGTATATAGTGAATGTTTTAGAAAAGTATTATATGAAAGATAATTAGTGTGATTTGAAAATATATGCTTTTTGAAAATTAAATTTAAAAGATGGAGTAAATAAGGAGATTGTATATGAAAGGATTCAATTTAAAATTTGACTTTTATTCCTATAATTAGGTATAATCATAGGAACTTAAAATATAGCAATTTAGAAAGTCTAAAGGGCATGGTTTGATTGATGATAAAGAAATACAAGTAGCATAAAGTATTATTTAAAAAAATTTTAGGGGGGATTTAAATGTTAGATAGTAAAGGATTTGATTTATGGTCAAATGGATATGATATGAGCGTAAATCTTAGTGATGAAAGCAAAGAATATCCATTTGATGGTTATAAAAATGTATTAAATTATATTTATAAAAAAATTAGGAGAAAAAAGAATGCGAATGTTTTAGATATTGGGTTTGGAACAGGTATTTTAACGACTCAATTATATAATGATGGATATAATATTACAGGTGTTGATTTCTCAAGCAATATGATAGATATTGCTAAACTGAAAATGCCAAACGCAAACCTAATAAATTATGATTTTTCTAAGGGTTTGCCAGATGAAATTAAAAACAGCCATTTTGATTTCATAATTAGTACGTATGCTATTCATCACTTGACAGCTGAAGAAAAAATTGATTTTATTAAGTTGATTTCTAACATGTTAACTAAAACAGGTAAAATATTTTTTGGCGATGTTTCTTTCCGAACAAAAGAAAAACTAGAAAAATGCAAAAAAAAATATTACAAAGATTGGGATAATGATGAGGATTACCTTATAGCAAAAGAAATTGATACAACTTTGGGTAATAAATATTTGTGTAAGTATACTAAAATGTCTCAATGCGCTGGAATATTGACTATTACTAATGTGGTACATACAACTTTTCATTTTAGAAAAATAATAACTTCAAAATTTAAAAGAAATAATATTTAGCAAACTTTTATAAGAATAATAATTAATCATTTAAGAGGAGCAAAGTAAATGAGCAATAATAGATATATCAATAAAATCAAACTCAATCCTTCAAATTTAGCCATTGTAATAAACTATATTTCTAGTTAATTACATAGACACAAGTTCAAGTTTATTTATGTAAACGGTGACACCTTTGCGTAGATCATCATTATTCTTTGAGATTTTTATAACTTTAATTGAAGTGAAAAAACATTGAAAAAATATTAGTTTGAAAAAAACTGAGAGAATTATGAAAAACTTGGGATAAGGTCTATAATCTAAAATATGAGTTATATTACCAGCAGTGTAATATTTTTAGGAGGAGAAACAGTATATGGCACAAACAAAACACAAGAGGAAAGTTAAAAAATCACACAACATTTTTAAAAATATCATTTTAACTATGGTGTTGATTTTAGTTATTGGAACTGTAGCTGGTGCTGGTGTTGTTCTTGCACTTATAAAAACTGCACCAGCATTAAATATTCAACAAATTTCAAATCTGAAACAAACATCTGTTATTTATGATGACAAGGGAAATTCAATGGATGATGTAATTACCACAGATGGACAAGTCGTAAAAAGAACCGATGTATCATTAAGTGAAACATCATTATACTTGGGACCAGCATTCATAGCTATAGAGGATCAGAGATTTCGTACAGATGGAGGAATAGATTTAAAAGGAATTGCTAGAGCGGTATTTGTGGATGTTCAAAACAAACTCTTTCATGGTAATAAGACTACTCAAGGGGCGTCTACATTAACTCAACAACTTATAAAAAACACTGTTTTCTTGGATGAGTCTTTAAATAATAGACTTGACTATAAACGTAAAATACAAGAAGCTTATCTTGCCATAGAATTAAATAAATCTATGTCAAAGGACGATATATTAGAAGCTTACATGAACACTATTTTCTTAGGTGGAAATGCATATGGTGTTGAAGCAGCAGCATACCAGTATTTTAACAAAACTTCAAAAAATTTAACATTAGTTCAAAGTGCATTTATTGCAGGTATGGCACAGAGCCCTTCAGGCTTTTACCCATTTACGAATTCAGCAAGAAAAGATCCAAGTAAATATATAAACAAAACTAAATTGGTATTATATAAAATGAAAGAAACTAACTCAATTTCGAGTAATGAATATGATGATGCAATGAACAGTTTGAAAATTAAAGGAATAGTTTTTACGCGACCTAATCAACATTTAGATAAATATGCATATGAATCCTTTTCTAGATCTGTTGTTAATCAAATTAAAGCTGATTTGATGACTCAATATAGTTATACCAAATCACAGGTTACGGCTTTATTAACAAGTGGGGGACTAAAAATATATTCAACTATGGATAAGAATCTTCAAGATAAATCTCAAAAGATATTGGATAATGACCCGGTATTTAATAAAGTTAATAATACAAGTAAAAAGGCTATTCAGTCTTCTTCGGTAATTTTCGACTACCATAATGGGGAAGTTAAAGCAATTATAGGGGGAAGGGGTGCGCTACCTGCAAACTCATATAACAGAGCAGTAGATGATGTTAACTTTCCTAGATCAACTGGTTCGAGTAGTAAGCCTTTAACGGTATATACTCCTGCAATTGCATCTAACAAATATACAGCAAATTCTATAATAGATGATTCGCCACTTTCAAGTTCTATTGCTAAAAAATATGCATCGTCAAATGGAACTCCTTATAATCCAAGTGATGATAATACTCCTCGGGGGCCAATTACAATACGTTCTGCTATAAAAACCTCTCAAAATTTAGCCGCTATTAATCTTGAGGATAAAATAACTGTAGCAACAGGATATGCTTATGCTCAAAAGTTTGGATTAAGTGTTACGCCAGCTGATGAAAATATTGCAACCATGGCACTTGGTCAATTTAATGGTGGTGAAACTCCTCTGCTAATGTCAGCATCCTATGGAGTTTTTGGAAACTCGGGCATGTATACTAACCCTAGATTATATACTAAAGTTGTAGATAGAACTGGAAAAGTTTTATTAAACACTAAATATATTACTAGACAAGTAGTTAATGCTCAAACTGCTTATACAATGTATGATTTATTGAAAGGACCAACAAGTGCTGGTGGTACAGGACCTAGCGCAAAGTATGGAGATATGCCAGTCGTAGGTAAAACAGGAACTGCTACTGATTTAAAAGATTTATGGTTCTGTGGTTTAACACCATATTATTCAGCTGCAGTTTGGATAGGCAATGATGACAATAAAAAGTTTTATAATTTAAACAGTAATGATGCAGCATTAATTTGGGGTAAATTAATGAAAGAGGCAAATGCAAATCTCCCTATAAAAGATATTACAAAACCAGCTGGGATGGTAGTACCACAAGAAAAGGTTACTACGACAAAAATCAATAATAATAATAATAAAACAATAGAAAATGTTCAAAAATCAGGTTTAGATTAATTAATTAAAAAATTTTTACCTATTGATATAGAAATCTATAAATAAATGGAGGAGATTTGTTTGTTAAACAAAAAATTAAAAATTGGCTTCATTGGTACAGGTGTTATGGGGAAAAGTATGGCTAATAATATTCTAAGTTCAGGATTAACCCTATACGTTTATAACAGGACAAAACTTCATGCACAGTCTTTGCTAGACGCAGGTGCAATATGGAAGGAAAACGTGGCAGAATTATCGTCGAGTGTAGATGTTATTATTACAATGGTAGGCTACCCAAAGGATGTCGAGGGTATATATTTTGGTGATCAAGGTATTATAAAGAATTCGAAAATAGAAAGTACTGTAATTGATATGACTACCTCAAAACCTTCTTTAGCTAAGCAAATTTATACAGAGGCTAAAGCTCACGGTATAAATGCACTAGATGCCCCTGTTTCAGGTGGAGATATTGGCGCAAAAAATGCTAACTTAGCTATTATGGTAGGTGGGGACAAAGAAATTTTTGAAAAAATAAAACCTATATTTGAATTAATGGGTAAGAATATAATTTTGCAGGGAAATGCAGGTGCAGGTCAGCACACAAAAATGTGTAACCAAATAGCAATTGCATCTAATATGATTGGTGTTTGTGAAGCAATGATTTATGCTAAAAAGGCAGGATTAAATCCTGAAACGGTACTAAAATCAATTGAATCAGGTGCGGCTGGAAGCTGGTCTCTTAGTAATTTAGCTCCTAAAATGCTTAAAGGAGACTTTGAACCTGGTTTTTATGTTAAGCATTTTGTTAAAGATATGAACATTGCATTATCAGAAGCAAAAGAGATGGGTTTTCTTGCACCAGGGCTTAAACTTTCAAAAGAGTTATATGATGAACTAGTTGTGCTGGGTAAAGAGAATAGTGGGACTCAGGTGTTGTACCAATTATTAGATAAAAACTGATGAAAAATATACATATGCTTAGTGATTCATCTACATAAGAAAGGTGGATAATGCAACATGATCAAAATAAATAAAAATACATTCGTTAAATGGGTTATTGTATTAATGACAACGGTTGGGGTAGCTTTGATTGTTTTATTCCCACTTATTAGTATGAGTTCATTAGCATATGCTATTATACTTAACTTTTTGTTGATGATTTGGATGTCCATAGTAGAAACATTATTGATACCGGAACTTAAATCATCTTATTTTAATAGTCAACCTATTGAAATGGAAGGGAAAATATATAAGTACATTGGTGTTAATTTTTTCAGAAAATTATTAGTATTGAGTGGGTGGGAGAGAAGCAGAGAAAAAGAAAATCCTATTAGAAAATCACTGATTCCATTAGAATATTATGAATACCGAACGAGAACTTCCGAATTTGGACACACAATTATTGCTATTATAATTTTGATTATTTCCATATATGTGTGTATGGAACATTCATTTAAGAATATAATATGGTTAACATTTTTCAATATATTTTTAAATATTTACCCAATTACATTACAACGGTATAATCGTCCACGAGTTCTTAGGGTAATTAAAAAACTTAAATTAAGAGATTCTAAAATAGTTTATAAAAATTGGTAATGTAGTGAACTACGTTGCACTTATTCTAAGGCAAGGATTCGGTCATGCTTTCACATGCCAACTAACGTTACTTAGCAACTGTTAATAAAAAAAAATTTAGCCCTAATTGTTAAACAATATTGTTTATTTGATTAGGGTTTGTTTTTTAGAGCCTTAATATAATGTTCATGAGTGACGTTATGCTATAATTTTTGCAGAATAAGGTATAACGCCAAAATCTGTAGTATACTCAAAGTAGAGTAGTTTAAAAGAATCATATATACTACAATTATTGTTTTTTGATAGTTAACTGTATTTCTTATTACTACAGGGTATGCTAATAATAAAAAATAAATTCTTATTTAAGAGTGGTGATTAAAGTGGGCGATGAGTTAAAAGTTAAAAAAATCATGAAATATATTAATGACATGATGGTAATCATTAGAAAATCGGATATAAATGCACAGTATAAAAAAGCTTTAGAACAAAAATATGATTTAGTTAACATGAATTATAGTGATTTCATAGATAATTATCTTGATTTTAGAGAGATTTCTAATAATTTACACGATGGTATATATATTGCGAGTGGAGAGGGAAATACCATTTTTGTAAACGATTCTTATGTCAATTCAACAGGAATTAGTAGAAATGAGATCATAGGTAGAAATGTTAAGGATATAGTGAGTGAAGGAAAACTATATAAAGGGGCAGTAACCATGGAGGTTATAAAAAATAGAAAAGAAATAAACTCCATTGGGAAAATATTAAAGAATAATAAAGAGGTTTTAGTAACAGGCAACCCAATTTTTGATGAAAATGGAAAGATTAAGTTAGTAGTTATCAACAACAGAGACACTTCTGATTTAAAAGAACTGGAGAATAAGATTGTAAAACTAAAGGCAAATAGAGAAAAATCAATAGAAGAAATAAAGTTTTTAAGGCACAAGCAAGTATCGCTTAAGAATACTGTTTTTACGGATGAAAAAATGCAGTCTATAATGCGACTTGTTCAAACAGTTGCATTAACAGATACAACTGTTTTAATAACCGGGGAATCAGGTACAGGAAAAGAAATAATTGCAGATGAAATCTATAATTATAGCAAAAGGAAAGACAAACCTTTTATAAAAGTAAACTGTTCAGCAATTCCGGCAGAATTGGTGGAATCAGAGCTTTTCGGGTATGAAGGAGGGGCGTTTACTGATGCAAAAAAAGTTGGAAAGATGGGTCTATTTGAATTAGCAAAAAATGGAACAATACTTTTAGATGAAATAGGTGATATGCCGTTAAATATGCAAAGTAAATTGCTTCGAGTATTACAAGAAAAAGAATTCATGCATGTTGGTGGAAAAAAAGTGATAAAAATTGATTTTAGAGTTATTGCATCTACAAATAGAGATCTTAAGAAGGAAGTTAATGAAAAAAGATTCAGAGAAGACTTGTTCTACAGATTAAATATTGTGCCTGTAAATATACCACCTTTAAGGGAACACAAGGGTGATATAGAGAATTTGACAAATGAATTTTTAAATACTAACAACAAAAAACATAATAAAAATGTTAATCTTACCACTGGGTCTTTAAAGATGCTACAAAATTATAAATGGCCAGGTAATGTGAGAGAGCTAGAGAATTTTATTGAGAGGGTAGTAGTTATAAGCTTAAAAGATATTGTTGAAGAAAATGATATAGCTTTATTGCTTGGTATAGAGAAGAATGATTTAAATTTAGGTACATTACACAATAATCTTAATATTAAACAAGCAGTACAAGAACTAGAAAAAAACATTATAACAAAAGCTATAAAAAGATATGGATCTACACGAAAGGCAGCTGAACATATAGGTATTAATCAATCTACAATTGTGAAAAAATGCAAAAAGCTAGGAATAAATCTTTCTAAAATATAAAATAGAAGTTGGAATTGAAACCAGCGATTACTAATGGAATCGAATGTGATTACAAATGGAATCACATTCAATACAAGCCATACAAACGGTTTCATGATATTTTAAAGAAGAAGTGATGATAAAATTCATCACCTCTTCTTTTTTAGTTAGACAAATGCTGATGTATCAGTGAAAAATTAATTGGCATCATAGTTGCTATATATAGTGTTGTAGATATAAATTCAAATGAAAGGATGTTATAAAATGAAAAAAACAATTATTACAGCAGCATTGACAGGAGCGTTCCCAAGAAAGGACAAAAATCCAAATATTCCAACCACACCTCAAGAGATTGCAAATCAAGCATATGAGTGTTGGAAGGCTGGAGCAGCAATCGTTCATCTTCATATGATTGATGAACAGGGTAAAGGAACAATGAATAAAGATAGTTTTGCAGAAACCGTGAAATTAATCAAAGAAAAAAAAGATTGTGATGTCATTATAAACGTAACAACTTCTGGAGATATATATGCTACAGATGAAACTAGAATGTTACATTTGAATGAGTTGAAACCTGAAATGGCTTCTTATGATGCGGGTACAATGAATTGGATGAATAACTCGGTATTTTATAATACACCACCATTTTTAGAAGAATTGGGTAAGTGTATGCAAAAAAATAAAGTTAAACCAGAAGTAGAAATTTTTGATGCAGGAATGATATATAACACATTATATTATGTTAAAAAAGGTGTTCTAGATGCACCCGTACACTACCAATTAGTTTTAGGTGCAGCAGGCGGAACTGCAGCAACTGTTGAAAATCTTGTTTATTTAAAAAGTTTAATTCCTGAAGGCTCAACTTGGTCAGCTTTGGGTATAGGACAACAGCATTTATCAATTCTTTATGCAACTATTGCTCTTGGCGGTCATATTCGTGTAGGATTAGAAGATAATATTTATTATTCACATGGAAGAGTGGCAAAATCAAATGCAGAAGTTGTAGAAAGAGCAGTTAGGATACTTAAAGAATTTAATAAAGAAGCAGCGACACCATCAGAAGCAAGAGAAATATTAGGTATAAAATAAAGAGGAGGAAATATAAAATGATAAAAAAAATAGCTGTAATTGGTGCTGGAACAATGGGACATAGTATTGCAGAATCGTTTGCTCTTTATGGGTATCCTGTAAATTTGTTTGATACTAATGAAGAAACATTAAAAAATGTGAAAGACACAATGGAAAAAGAATTGTCAGAGTTAGTAGAAGAAAGCCTATTCGATAAGCAAACGGTTACAAAAGCATTGAATAATATTACACTTTTTAATGATTTAGAGAAGGCAACTAATGATAGAGACTATATAATTGAAGCTACACCTGAAAAAATTGAAATAAAGACAGACTTGTTTTCTAAATTGGACAAGTATGCACCTGCAAATGCAATTTTTGCAAGTAACACCTCTAGCCTAAAATTAAATCAAATGTTGGCAGCTGTGAGTGATGAACGAAAAAAAAGAATGCTAGTAAATCATTGGTATAATCCAGCACTAATAATGCCAATAGTAGAAATATCATTCTTCGGAAACATGCCAGAAGATATTTTTAAAGAAGTACAGGAGCTTTTCAAATCAATTAAAAAACAAACAATTAAAGTTCTAAAAGATGTTCCAGGACTTGTTGCAAATCGTATACAGCAAGGAGTTGCAAGGGAAGTATTTTCACTCATAGAGCAAGGGGTTGCAGAACCTGCTGAAATAGATAAAGCATTAAAATTTGGTCCAGGATTTCGTTATGCTACAACAGGTCAATTAGAAGTGGCTGACTTTGGTGGTTTAGATATTTGGTGTACGGTAGGCGATAATTTGTTAAAAGAAATGGATAATTCAACACAATCAAATCAAATATTACGTGAAAAAGTTGAAGCTGGAAAGCTTGGAATTAAAGCTGGAGCTGGTTTCTATGAATATAAACCAGAAGAAATCGAAAAACTTAAAAAAGAGTTTAATAGAAGATTGATTCATCAGTTGAAAGCTTCAGAATTCTATATAAAATAAATAAAATACTTACAAGTAGTTGTAGGAGTACAAGGTTATGGATTAAGTTATGCTAACAATATATTATTAGTATAACTTAAGTTCGGGCTTTGAAAATCTATAATATTAACAATAACATAAGAATTTCTAATCCCAATATTAAAAGAACGAATCAATATAGAGAAGGTTGGTAAAAATATAGAAAAGGATGGTAAAAAAAATGATAAAAAAAATGCTTTCTTTTTTTCTTAAAGTTATGGAAAAATATTTACCCCACCCATTTACTATAGCATAGATTATCACTTTATTTGTCGCTGTTATGGCTTTGATTTTCACTCCTACAACTCCATTTGATATAGTTCAAGATTGGGGTGATGGTGTATTTAACTTACTTTCATTTGCAATGCAGATGTCTCTTATGTTAATTAGTGGATATGCTTTAGCATCTTCAAATGTAATACAAAAATATTTGAAAAAGTTGATTAGAATACCTAAAACTCCAAAGCAAACAATTCTGTTTATTGCTCTTGCATCCATGGTTTTATATTATTTAAATTGGGGACTTGGATTAATTGCAGGAGGATTACTTGCGAGAGAAGCTGCTAAATATCACAAAGACACAGATTTCAGATTAATTGTAACAGCAGCATTTTCTGGAATAATTATTACACATGGAGGATTATCAGCATCAGTACCATTATTAATAAATACACCGGGACATTTTGCTGAAAAGGCAATGGGATTAGTTCCGCTTACAAAAACTATTTTTGGAGCACAAAATTTATTCATAACTGGTGCGTTAATTATAATTATTCCACTTGTTTGTTTACTTATGATGCCGAAAAAAGGGGAAGAAGTTATTGCAGATCCTTCACTTTTTGCAGAAGATGAAATAGAAGCTCCTGTAGAAACAACAACAAAATTAACTTTAGCAGATAAATTAGACAGAAGTAAAATTTTGAATATTACATTATGGGCTATGGGTCTATGTTTCTTAGTAATGTATTTTATTAACAAGGGATTTAATTTAAATATAAATACGGTAATAATAATATTTATTGTACTTGGCGTATTATGCCATGGATCATTAATTAAATACGTAGATGCATTTAATAAGGGCACAAGCACAGCAGGAGGAATTATTCTTCAGTTTCCTTTCTACGCAGGAATAATGGGGATTATGGTAGGAAGCGGTCTTGTGACTCTGATTTCAAATTGGTTACTTAGTGCTGCAACCCCAAAGACATTTGAATTGTTTTGTTATTTTTCATCTCTTGTAATTAGTGTATTTGTTCCTTCAGCGGGTGGACATTGGGCTGTGCAAGCACCATTCATGCTTCCAGCAGCAGCTGCTTTAGGTGTAGAACCATGGAAAGTTGCAATGGGAGTTGCTTGGGGAGAAAGTATTTGGAATGTTGTTTGTCCATTCTGGGCTTTACCATTATTAGCAATTGCAAAAATAAGAATACGTGACCTAATTGGTTTTTCTGTGTTGTTATTCATTGTTGGAAATATAATTGCAATCGCAGGAATTATGATTTTTCAATAAATAATTAGTATATTAAAAATGTATTGAAAGGATATAAATAATGAAAATAAAAAATGTAGCCGTATTAGGCACTGGGACTATGGGTCATGGTATAGCACTGCTCTGTGCAAAAGCAGGATTGAATGTAGTTATGTATGGTAGATCTGATGCAAGTTTAGATAGAGGATTTAATAGCATAAAAAACGCTTTATCTATGCTAGAGACTCAAGGAAAATTAGAAGATAAAAGCTATGAAGAAATCTTAAGTAAAATAAAGGGAGTTAAAACCATTGAAGAAGCAGCAGAAAATGCTGATTTTATAATAGAATCCTTAGCTGAAGATTTGGAGCTTAAACAAAACATATTTCAAAGTTTAGATGAAATCTGCTTACCAGAAGTAATATTAGTGTCTAATACATCAGGACTTAGTCCAACAGATTTAGCTAAAAATACAAAACACAAAGAAAGGGTTATTGTAGCTCATTTTTGGAATCCACCACACTTAATTCCTTTAGTAGAAGTAGTACCTGGGGAAAAAACATCACAAGATACTATAGCAATTACCTTGGAATGGGTTGAGTTTATAGGTAAAAAAGCCGTCCGTATGGAAAAGGAATGTTTAGGGTTTATAGGAAATCGTCTTCAACTTGCGCTCCTTAGAGAAGCATTATATATAGTTGAAAAAGGTTGGGCAAAACCTGAAGAAGTAGATAAAGCTATGGAGTTTGGTCATGGAAGAAGATTACCTGTCACTGGACCATTATGCAGTGCTGATCTAGGTGGATTAGATATATTTAATAACATATCTTCATATTTATTTAAAGATTTATGTAATTACACAGAACCTTCTAAGCTGTTAATGGATAAAGTTAAACAAGGAGAAATAGGCAGTAAAAGTGGGAAAGGTTTCTATAATTGGACACCAGAGTTTTTACAAAAGAAACAAAAGGAACGTACAGAAGCACTTTTATACTTTTTAGAAAGAGATTTACAAAAAAATAAATATTAAATTGTAAAACAATATTAATTTTTAAATTGGTGTGATAATTTCGACATAAAATTATACAAGATAATATGGAAGGAGAGTGAAAAATGAAATCTAAAGTTATTTCCAAAGAAAAAGCAGTGGATTTAATAAAAAATGGGGATACTGTTGCAGTTGGAGGATTTATTGGCTCAGGCCACCCTGAAGAATTAACTATACAAATTAATGAATCTTTTCTTGAAAAGGGACATCCGAACAATTTAACTTTAGTATATGCAGCGGGTCAAGGGGATTCAAAAGATAAGGGGTTAAATCGTCTTGGAGAGGAAGGCTTAATTTCAAAAGTAATAGGTGGTCACTGGGGACTTGCACCTAAACTTGTAAAGCTAGCTGTTGATAATAAAATTAAAGCTTACAATCTTCCTCAAGGAGTAATTTCCCACCTTTATAGAGACATTGCAGCAGGTAAACCAGGAACTATAACTCATGTTGGTTTAAAAACTTTTGTAGATCCTAGAATTGACGGGGGTAAGTTAAACGATATCACGAAAGAAGATATAGTTAAGGTTATTGAAATTGATAATAAGGAATATTTGTTTTATAAAGCATTTCCTATAAATGTGGCACTTCTTAGGGCTTCTTATGCGGATGAAAATGGGAACGCAACTATGGAAAAAGAAGCTGTAACACTAGATGCTTTGTCTATGGCACAAGCAGCTAAAAATTCCGGTGGAATTGTAATACTTCAAGTTGAAAAAATTGTAGCAAATGGTAGTCTTGATCCAAGAAAAGTTAAGGTTCCAGGAATACTAGTGGATGCCATTGTAATTTCGAAACCTGAAAATCATATGCAAACTTATGCAGAGCAATATAATCCATCCTATAATGGTGAAATAAAAATGGCACTAAGTAATATTCCTGGTTTAAAACTAGATGAGCGAAAAATAATATCTAGAAGGGCTGCAATGGAGCTTAAACCAAATGCTATTACTAACCTTGGAATAGGTGTACCTGAGGGAATTTCTATGGTAGCAAATGAAGAAGGAATTGGGAGCGAACTGAAAATAACGTTGGAATCAGGCCCAATAGGCGGAATTCCTGCAGGGGGATTAAGTTTTGGAGCTTCAATAAATCCTGAAAGTATACTAGATCAAAGTAACCAATTCGATTTCTATGATGGAGGAGGTCTTGATATAGCCTTTCTAGGTCTTGCTCAATGCGACGAAAATGGAAATATTAATGTAAGTAAATTTGGACCTAAAATTGCAGGATGCGGTGGGTTTATCAATATAACTCAGAATTCTAAAAAAGTTGTTTTCTGTGGAACTTTCACAGCTGGTGGTTTGAAAATTGCAATTAGTGATGGAAAATTATATATAATTCAAGAAGGTAAGGTTAACAAATTCATTGAAAATGTTGAGCAAATTACATTTAGTGGTGAGTATGCTATAGATGTTTCTCAACCAGTTTTGTATATTACTGAAAGAGCAGTTTTTAGATTAACAAAAGAAGGTGTCACTTTAGAAGAAATAGCTCCAGGAGTAGATCTAGAAAAGGATGTTTTGGCTCATATGAGGTTTAAACCAATAATATCACCAGATCTAAAACTTATGAATGCAAACATATTTAAAGCAGAAGCAATGGGCATTAAATTATATTAATTTAAACAAGCAAAAGAGATGATTTAACTTGAAATTCATCTATAAAAATTATGAACGCTTACTGAAGTAGGCGTTTTATTTTTGTTTTAAAGTTGATAAACTTATAATTTCTTTTTATTTTAAGCTCCGATGGCAATGCGCAATATGATATAATTATTAAATAATGCAAGGTAAAAAATACAGAAGAACTAATTGATGAAAAAACACATTTAATAGAAATAGTAGTAAAAAGAATTTCTAAAGATTTTAACAACATTTTGGAAGCTTCAAGTCTGCCATCTTCTATAAGTGGCAGTTGTCTAGCCTAGGAAAATTACTTTAATGGCAGTCTAAATCTGCTTCCAAAGTTGTTAATATTGCAGCTCCGCAGGAGATGAGTTAATGGATTAAAGCAGGTGTTGATGCTATGAAAGACGTGATAGGTAAACATCAAATTGATATTGAAATATTAAAGAGTAGATCAGTTAACGGCATTTCAGAAGGAAAGTCTCCCTTGTCTATAAGCGGGAGTCATATATTCTAGCAAGTAGAAAACTTCAGTGGAAATATAAATCTACTTCTGAAGTCGTTAACGCATCTTCTTCGAAGCTGTTGCATCTTCTATGAAGATGGTACAGCTCCGCAGGAGATGATTTAATATAATATAGCCAATAACGTCTGATAACAATTTATCGGGCTTTTTTTTATCTGATTTTGGTGTATACAAAAGAAATGTGTCACTAGGCATTTTTCACGAATATATAGAAAGTTAGGAAAATATTTAGAATTGAGGTGTAGACCTAATTATAATGAAAGATATAAAGCAGTTAAAAAAGATAAGATTAACTCTTGAGGAAATAGAAAAGTTTTATAGTGTGAAAGATTACAATTCGCTTGCTATATTAATAAAAAAATTAATTGAAGAAAAAATAATTGTTCCAATAAAAGCTAGTAAAACAAATGGGCAGAATCCTGCTCTTTATAAGCGTTATTCTTTAGTTAAAAAGGAAGAGGATAATAGTAAATATGAAGATGAAATTAGAAATGAATTGTATATAGGTTTTGATATGGCATACTACAAATCTCATATTGGTCTATACAAAAGGGATAGAAAATATGTTATAGGTTTAAGCAATTATATTAGAGTTAATAAGCAAAAATCTGATATTTCTATATCTATAAATGAATTATCATTTGAAATTTGGCAGGAAGAAAAATTTCTAAAAGATGGACGTGGGAAAACAATTATTAAAAATGTTGGCTTAGATATTGAAAAATTTAATTTCTATACCACTCCGGAACCTTTTGTATTTTATTCTTTTTCTAAACAAAACAAACAAAGAGTTCTTATTATAGAAAATAAAGATACTTGGTATTCCATTCGTAAACTAATGCATAATGGATGCAATAACGTTTTAGGCACAGCAATTGATACTATTATATATGCCTCTGGCAAAGGTAGATTTAAGGGACTACTTGAATATAATTTAATGGTAGAAGAATACCTTAGATATCCTAGAGAAGTTTTATAGTGGGGAGATATAGATTTTGAAGGCATTCTTATATATGAGGAACTTAAAGAAAAATTTAAAGATATGTTTGATATGCATATATTTAATAGCGCATATAGTATGATGATTCATAAATCTATAAATAAAAAATTACCTTTAACTAAACCAGGACAAAATAAAAATATAAAAGATTTATTTCTAAATCAGCTAAGTGAGCGAGACAAGCAAGCTATACTTAAAATATTAAATAGTAAGTTATATGTGCCACAAGAGATAGTTACATATAAAGATTTATTAGAAAAGGGGGAACTAACTTGCAAGATTGTTTAAAAGACTTTGAAAAAAGAATGAAAAAATTATCATATCCATTTTTAATAGATAGCCAAGTAATTAAAAAGACAGAATGGGAAAAATATGGACTAAACATTCAACAGATGATTAATCTTGTATATACAGTATTATGTCTAATCATGGAAAGGTCTTTAAAAGATGAGGAGTGCACATATAAGGATATAAATAATTTTTTAAGTGGACTTCTTAGTAAATACTATAAGATTAATTTAAATGAAGAAGATATATATGATTTATCTAAATATATAGTCATGAGAGTCCTTAGAAATGAAGGAACTATGTTTGTATTTGAGGCGTATGATTACGAAAATAATTCCACAAAAACATATCAGTACCATTTAGTAAAACAAGAATATTCGAGAGCAGATACTACTAAAAGCACTTTTGCACTTACAGAAGAGGGTTATAGGCTAATGCTTAATTCTTTTGAAGTAGACCAAAAGTTAAAAATAGAAATTGAAAGTTTTATAGCAGAAGAAAGTATAAAACATCAGAATTATAAACAAGGATTAATGGCAGTAAGAAACCTTGATAATTTAATTACATCTCAAATCCAAGCTATTGATAATTTTACTCTAAGAGCTAAGGAAGATGTCCTTTTTATAGAAGCTGATGAATTTAATGAATCATACAATAAAAACTTAGAAATTTTAGGAGAACAAAATGTTAAATTCCGTAGTTTAAAAAGAATGATTACGAAAGAGAAAAATAAAGTTATTAAACTTATCGAAGGTAATATGGAAATAGAATATATGGATAAATTATATAGCATTGGTGACATAGAAAAAGGTCTTAAAAAAATAATTGAAAAAGCTACTAAACTTATATCTAAACATATGGATTTTAGTGATGTATATGTAAAAGCTCTTGAAGGCTTAAGTCATCTATATAATAATGAAAAATTTGATTTAACACAAAAGGTTCTAAAACCAATTGAAGAAGATATTACGAGAATTGATAACGTTCATAATCTTTTAAATTGTTTATTTACTCCTAAAGTTCCCAAAAGACTTAACTTAAATAAAATATTTGAAGAACAAAAGGTAGACAAAAAAGAAGACACATTAAAAGGTACTGAAATAAATGAGGAATTGTTCGAAGATAAAGGTGAAAGTGAAATTAAAATAAATCAAATAAAATACATAAAAATAGTAAAAAGTATATTGTTATATATGAATAAACATAGGGATACAGAGCTTAAAACGCTTATAGAAGATTATAACGAAAGACCATATAATGAATACATAGAAATGATACCAACTATAAGATTATTTACAGAAGTAATGATTGAATTTATAAGAATAGGTGAGATAAACATAGAAGAATTTCTTAATGAATATCATCAGAGTTATACCAATGAGAAAATAGATTCTTTTGACCTTAAAAGTACATTGTACGAAGTAATTGTTGATGATAAAAATGAATTATCAAACATAAAGCGCATAAGATTTTTAAAGAAAAGTAATGAAGAAACTTTAGAAATAAGAGAAAGGTTACCAAAGGAAAGTAGTAAAGAACCTATTGAAGAAGAAAAGTTAATAACAACCATAACAGTAGCAAAATGTAATAATTACATTCTACAAATAGTTTAAGATAGGGGGAATAGCTATGGCATATTTACTAGAAGAAATAAAAAAGGCTACAAATATATATGTATATTTGCTCGAAAATGGAGAGTTAAAATCAAGTATAAATAAAGAATTATTTAATCAATATAATATTAAAAGTGTAAAAGAAATTCTCGATAGTATGGCTCTGGAATCTAAAGTATCTATAAGACAGATATCTGATTCTATATACATAATTCCAAACATTGATAATGAATTTTTAGGTTATAAAAGAAGTGAATTGAAAACTGCTATTTTAGGAAAGCAAAAAATGAATATTGATGGGAAGCAAAAGGACATAACTCTTGAACATTATTATTTAGTTATATACATAATTATTGTGTTATTATCAAAGTTTTACGGTGGGAAAGGAGCTATGACAAAGCTTACAGATTCTATCGAATTAAGTGAAATAGAAAACATAATTAGCAAACGGCTTGAGCCTTTTATTGAAAAGGACGTAACTGAGCTTGAAATCGAAACCAAACTTTCAATATCTGTAATTGCAAACATGTGGTATTCAGCTACAAATGATGATGAATACGCTAAAATAAGAACAAGAAAATGGTTTGTAAAACAGGTATGTGTTTTCCTCGAAAAAGAGGGTCTTGCAAATATACTTGATAAGACTAGTCTTGTACCAACTATAAAGCTAGATAGACTTGTAATAAACCATTTGCTTAATGGAGATAGATTAGTAGAAATAAATATGCTTTTAAATCTTAAAGAAAACGAGGAGGATGTTAATGCCTAAAATAAGTAAATCTCGAATTATCAATATCAAATACAACGATGATAGACGAACTATATATGATGAAATATTTGATTTTAAAAATGGTAGTAATGTTCTTTTTAGTATGGATAACGGAATAGGTAAAACTGTACTAATTCAATTTCTAATGCAACCATTTTTAAATGATGGTTTTTATAGAAAACTTGGTGAAAGACCATTTCAAGATTATTTTAATACTAATGAACCAACCATAGTAATGAATGAAATAAAAATGGATGAAGGCGGAGAATATTTCCTTATTGGTATGCTAATAAAAGCTGATAAAGATGTGGAAGGTGTTCGCAAACTTAAATACTTAGCTTTCACCAATAGTTATTCATCGCCAAGCGACTACGATATAACAAATATCCCATTTGTAGTTGTTGAAAATGAGAGAAAGCGAATAATTTCTTTTAATGAAGGCGAAACAATGCTCAAAAACGCACAAAAGGAATTACGCGATTTTAAAGTTTATAATTTCAATGAAACATCACAAAAGGCAGAATATTTTAAAAAACTTGCAGAACATCGAATAAGTTATAAAGAATGGGAATCTTTAATTCGCAAAATTAACATGCAAGAAGCAGGATTAATTCAATTATATAAAGATAGTACAACTTCAGAGACCTTACTTAAAAATAATATTCTTCCTGTTATTGAAGAAAAGCTTAATGATGATAAAGATATATTAGGAGAACTCAGAGATAACCTTAAAAAGTATATCTACAAGTATGTTGGTCAAAAGCATATATTAGATAAACTCCAAGGATTTGAGTCATTCATTATTGATTCTAAAAAAATCACTCCAGAATTTGAAAAATATAAAATAGAACTAGTAGAATTTAAAAAAACAGAAAATACACTTGGGGCGTTATACAGATATGTATTAACTAAAATTGATGAAATTAACCTTGAGTTTGAAGTATACAATAAGTCCATAGCCAAAGTTGATATAGCAATAAGACAAATAGCTGTTGAAAAGTTATCATATAGTGTACATCTAAAAATGAAAGAGTTAGATAATATAATAGAAAAAATTGATGAAATTAACAAGAAGACCAGCGATTTGAAAGCTAAGGAATGTTCAACTAAAAAGAATATAGCTATCCAAAAATGTGCAGAAAATTATTTTTATCTTATGGGTAAAAGGAAAGAACTTGCAGAAATCATGGAAAGAATAGTAAACTCTGAAAAGGATGATAATGAAATACAAATAAAAATTAAAGATTATAGATTTACTTTAAGAAAACTATATGATGATAAACTTAAAAAAGTTGAAGATAGTATTAAAGCTACTAATGAGAATATAATATCTTGCGAAAGTAATGTAACCAAAGCAGAGTCAAAGCTAAAGATAAATAATAATAATAAAAATGATATAACACTCAAAGTTATGTCTAATAAAAATGTAATCCAGGACTTTCTAAGTAGAGATTTACTATTTATTAATAGCTATAACGATTTTAAATTTGAGAAAAACTTTTTTGGTACATATGATGAAAAAGATTTAATTTCTTATGAGAAAGACATAAAAACAAATAGCGATGATTTAAGTAGCCAATTAGTTAAGAGTAAAAATGCAAAAATACAGTTAAAAAAAGAGAACGAATTACTAGATATTGAAAGAAGTAATGCTAGTAACACTAATTATCAATCAAAATCAAAACTTTCTGGTAAAGAAAAAGAGCTGGAGACTTTTAATAAATTTACTAAAGAAGTTAATTTAATACTTAAAGGAAATGAACTAAATGAAGATATATTAAAAAATAGGGACAAGCTTATAGAAAGAATTACAGACAATAATATAAAATATAAAACAGAAAAAGAAATTTTACAGAAAAATAAATTTCTAGCAGAAACAAAACTTTATAATTTAGAAAATTGTTCGCTTCTTGATATCCCAAGTGATTTTAAAAAGTTACTTGAAGACAGTGGAATTGGTATTAAGCGTGGGCTTCAAAGGTTAAAAGAAAGAAAAGATAGTTTTGAGGAAAAATTAGAATTAATTAAGAAGAATCCATTCCTTCCCTACTCTCTACTTATGAGCCGAGAAGAAATAAATATTTTATCAAAATTAAAGATCAATACATCTATTCCAATTCCTATTGTTGATGAAAATAATTTAAATGAGCAAATACAAATTGCAGGGGTAAACAACTTATATTCCACAAGCTCAATGAATTTTTATATCTCTTTTTCTGAGGATTTACTTGATGAAAATAAGTTGAATGAGAAAATCAAGAAACTTAAATCTCTCCTAAACACACAAAAAGATGAAATAGAATCTATTGATTTAACAATGGATAATCTGAAGAGGCAGTTAAACATAATAAATAATTACACTTATAACGGTAATGAAGATATTGTTATTATTAGTAATATAAATAAATTAAGAGTAGAAATCAAACTACAAGATGATAGAATTTTAAATATGGCTATTTTAGCTAAAAATAAAAAAGATAAAGTAGAATTATTAAATGATGACATACTCAATATAAGTGATGGAATGAGAAAACAATTAAAGAAAAGTGAGAAGTTTTTGGAATTTAAAGAAATATATACAAAAAGTGAAAAGTCTAAATCCGAAAATATAAAATATAATGATGAACTTAAAAATTTATTGTCTACAGAAAAGATAATAGCTGCGGAGCTAACTAATCTAAGAAACGAAAAAGAAAATGAAAAAATCAGACTAAGTGAATTTAAAAGCGAAAGAAATTTAGCTGAAAGTGAATTATTTAAATACGAAAATGCTATAGATGGTCTTTTTATAGATAGAGAAATCAGTGATATTGAAGCTGCTTTAAAGGCATGTGAACAACATTACAATGTAGATCTATTGAGAGATAAAGAACTTGAAAAAGGACTTAAAACTGATATAAAGCAATACGCAAGCAATATAGATAGAGATTCTAAAGTAGGCCAAAACTCTAAAGAGTCTAGCATTACAGTAGAAGATTATAAAGATATCAAGTATGATAAAGACACGTATGACTTATATACTAAGAAGTTATCAACTATAGAAGAACAAATTAACAGCTTACAAGATCAATCACTTGAAAATGAAAAAACTAAAGCAGTATTAGAAAGTAAATTACAACAATTACAGGAAGATTTACGCGAATACGAAATAGAAGAAATAATTCCATTAGATAAAATACACAATATTCAATTTGAAAATAGAAAAAAGGAACAAATAAAATTAAAATCAGAATATACTAGCAAAAAAGATTTACTCAAAGAGCAACAATTCACATTAAATATTGAAGAAATTAATCTACAAAAATTCAAAAATATACCAATATCGGATAAAGTTACAAGCCAAATTGATAAAAATGGTATTAAACAAATGAGTAAAGAAAACATGGATAAATATGATAAAGAATTCTCGTTACTCGAAGTAAGCAAGAAAAATATAAAAACAGAACTCAATATAATTTATAGAAAGTTCAAAGATACAAATGAAATATTCAAACATCATTTGAATCATTTAATTATAGAAGATAAACCTATTAAGGTAGAAAAAGGTATTAAATTGCTTGTAGATATATTAGAAAAGCAAATAAATGCTGAAAACACAATAAGACAGAATTTAGGTGAACTCAGAGATACTATTGTAAATGAAATCGAAAGTTATGGTGAATCAATTTATGATGAGTTAGCTAGTATTGACGAAAATTCAGCTATATATGTTAAAAATATACGAAAGAAAATGCTTCAAATTATTATACCCTCAAAAGAAGATTTGAATAAGGAAGGTATAAATATATACGTTAAAAGCGTTATAGAAACTATAACTCAAGATGAAAGTTTAAATGATATAGATGTCCAGCTTATGTCTCAAATAAATTCTGAGAAACTGCTTGAGCAACTTGTAGGAGGACTTAAGCGAATAACAATAAAGATATATAAAATCGAGAAGTTTGCTATGCAGTTAAAGAGTTGGGAAGAAATAAACCACAAAAATTCTGGCGCAGAAAGATTTGTATCTGTATTTATTGTATTTACGGCATTATTATCATACCTAAGACGAAAACAGGGTGATTATTTGAAAAATGCTAAAGAAGGCATGATAATGATAATGGATAATCCATTTGCGAACACCAATGCAGAATACCTTCTAGTTCCTATGTTTGATATAGCAAAAAAATACAATGTTCAGTTGATTTTCTTCTCTGGTATTACGGGGAGTGCTATACTTAACAGATTTGATACTATATACATAGCAAAAGTAATGAAAGACAAATACAGCCAAAATGAAAAAGTAGGCTTTACAGATTTAAGTAACACAAGTATTGATAAAGATACACTTGAAATATCTAAAATGGAATATGAAAAAGTTGAGCAACAAACAGTATTTTAAAATAAGCACAAAATGTGATGTCTTTTCATTATATCAACTTACAATTTTTAAAAATGTAAAAATTGTCGCATAAAGGATGATGAAAGATGTATGAATATACTGTAAAATATGGTAAAATGTAAAATGTAAAAGCAAACACATTAATATTTGTTTTATATGTAATGTGTTTGTTTTATAACGAAGAAATTTATATGGGCATGTATGTATTGAAAAATACTTTAAATAATTTTTAAATATTTTTTATCATATCGAAAGAAAGTTAAATTATATAAGATAGTTTTTAAACGTAAGAAACTTTACGAATATATTACTTTTGTCTATAAATAAAAAACTTAAATTGAGGATTTATCAATCGGGGTAAAATCAGACTGAAGGGCGATGTAATATGAGAGAAGATTTTTGCGAACGTGTAGAACAGCTAATCATTGCAAATAAGGAGCTTAAATTTCAAAACGAAGAGAAAGATAAAAAAGTAGCGGAGTTAATTAGTACTAATAAGGCACAAGGAGAATTTTTTGTTAATATATCACATGAAATTAAAACACCATTAAATGTTATTTTTTCAACAGCACAATTATTTGATATGTATTGTAAAAATGGTTTATTAAATGATAAAAAGGCTTCAGTTGTTAAATATATTGCTGCAATAAAACAAAATTCTTATAGATTATCCAAACTTATTAATAATATAGTTGATATATCGAAAATTGAAGCGGGATTCTTTAAATTGAACCTATCAAATAACAATATAGTCAAAGTTGTAGAAGAAATAGTGATGTCAGTAACTACTTTAACGGACAGTAAAGGCTTAAATATTATTTTTGATACGGATACAGAAGAAAAAATTATTGCTTGTGATACAGAAAAAATTGAGAGAATAGTATTAAATCTTTTATCAAATGCGATAAAATTTTCAGATGAAGGTGATGAAATAATTGTAGATATCAAGGATAAGAATGAATTCGTTGATATATCTGTAAAAGACAATGGTATTGGTATTGAAAAGGAGCACTTAGATATGATATTTGATAGATTTAAACAGGTAGATAAATCGTTATCAAGAAATACAGAAGGTACAGGTGTTGGTTTAAATTTAGTTAAATCGATTGTAGAATTACATGGTGGTAGCATATATGTCGAAAGTGAATTTGGAAAAGGAAGTAAGTTTACAGTTAAACTTCCTTCAAAAAAGGTACTAAAAGAAAATATGATGTATAGTAGTAATGCGCGAAGTGAAGATGAAAACATAAGGGTAGAATTTTCAGATATTGATTTGTGATTTTTTTAAAGATATATACCATATCAAATTATATATAAAATAGAATAATATTTATAAAAAATTGATTTAAGTATAAAATTATGAATGAATTTAGCTAAGTTTTTATTAGTTTATTTAATAAAAATTTAGCTAAATATTATTAAGTGGGTAAGTGAGGTTTTCGAATATGGCAACAGGTAATTTGTATACAATCTTAGTAGTTGATGACTATCCAAATAATTTATTTACTGCAAAAGCACTTATTCAAGAGTATATAGATGCTAAAGTTCTGCTTGCGGACACTTCATCAAAAGCATTATTGGCTCTTATAAAAGAGCCAGTGGATTTAATTATCTTGGATGTGCATATGGATAAAGAGATGGATGGTTTTGAGCTAGCTCGGATTATAAAAAGCAGAAAAAAAACACAAAATATTCCAATTGTATTTCTAACCGCTGCTTGTATAACTGAAGAGTTTAAGAAAAAAGGTTTTGAAATAGGAGCAGTAGATTATCTTACTAAACCTATTGATGACTTTTTACTGATAAACAGAATAAATGTTTACTTAAAGCTTATTGAAAAAGAAAGAAAAATGAATGTACGGCTAAAAGAGCAAGCTAAAGAATTAAAAAAAGCAAAAGATGTAGCTGAAGCCGCTAATGAGGCTAAAGATATGTTCCTTGCTAATATGTCTCATGAATTTAGAACCCCTTTAAATATTTTGCTTGGGTCAGCACAAATAACAAAATATTATCTTGATAATGATAAAGTTTTAGATAGAGAAAAAATAAAGGTGAAAGCAAAAATACAGATTCAAAACAGTTATAGGCTTATAAGACTTGTTAACAATCTGATGGATATTACAAAAATAGATTCAGGTAACTTTGATCTTTTTATATCAAACTGCAACATTATTGAAATCGTGGAGAACACTGTAAATTCGGCGACGAAATATGCAATATTAAAAAACATTGAAATAATATTTGATACGGATGCTGAAGAAGTAGAACTTGCTTGCGATTCAGATGCTATTGAAAGAATTGTGTTAAATCTTTTATCTAATGCTATAAAATTTACTCCTTCATATGGAAAAATATTTGTAAATATTAGTACTTGTGATAATTCAATTCAGATTAGAGTTAAAGATTCAGGCATAGGCATTTCAGAGGATAAGCATAAGATGATTTTTGAAAGATTCAAACAAGCGGACAACCTCTTTACAAGAAGTTGTGAGGGAATCGGTATTGGACTTAGCATTGTCAAGTCTCTAATTGAAATGCATGAAGGAACTATCGAAGTTAATAGTGAATATAAAAAGGGAAGTGAGTTCATAGTTAACCTTCCTATTAGTGAAATCAATAACAATGAAATTCATAAAAAAAAATCTGCTAATATCTTAAATAATGGAATTTCGAAAACCGATATAGAATTTTCTGATATCTACTTTTAAAAAGATGATTACAGCTTCGTCAGAAGATGACCGCAGCTTCGCAGAAGATGATCGCAGCTTCGCAGAAGATGATTAACAGCTTTGAAAAAGATGATGATTGGGGGACCTAATGAAAAAAAATTTATCAATTGTACTTATAATTGTGATGATAACGTCTTTTTTTACTGGATGTGCAGTGAAAACAAATACTACATCACTAAATACTAAAAAGATAAAGATTGGTGTTTGTATTTCTGATTTTAATGACAAATTCACATCTTACATGACTAATGAAACGAAGAATTATGCTAAGTCCTTAAATGATGTTGAAGTAGTATATGTTGATTCAAAAAATGATTCTAATACAGAATTTTCACATGTTAAAACATTCATATCTCAAAAAGTAGATGTCATTGTCGTTCAACCAGTTGATACGGATTTATCGCAGCCTATAACAGACAGTGCGAAAGCGGCTAAGGTTCCAATCATGAGCATTGGAAGGCCATTTGAAAACCAAAATGATGCAGCAGCTTATGTGAGTTCGGACTCAAAACAATCTGCTAAATTGCAAATGGAATACCTTGCAAAAAAAATGCACTTTAAGGGTAATGTGGCAATTATGATGGGGACGATGGGTCAAGAACAACAGAGATTAAGAACTCAAGGTTATCATGATGTAATAGCAAAATATCCTGACATGAAAATTGTTGCGGAGCAAACAGCCGACTGGGATAGGGCGAAAGGTACGGCTTTAATGGAAGAGTGGCTTCAATCTGGGAAAAAAATAGATGCTGTAGCTGCAAGTAATGATGAAATGGCAATAGGAGCATTAAAAGCTATAGAAAGTGCAGGAAAATTAGGCAAGATAACTGTAGGCGGTATAGATGCTACTCCTGAAGCTCTTAATTATTTAAAAAGTGGTAAATTAGCGGTTACAGTATTTCAAAATGCAACAGAACTGGGCCAATGTAATATAAAAACTGCAGTTAAAATAGCTAAAGGTGAAAATGTAGAGAAAACGGTGATTTTTTCAAATGAATTAGTAGCTCCCAAAGATGCAGATAAATATATGGCTAAATGGAACAAATAAAAATATTAATCCCAGGTTATATCAGCACATACATGTGAAGTTAGCAACTATAGGTGATGTCAGTACCTACAGGTACTGCTAGCACCTAAAGGTGATGTCAGTACCTATGGGTACTGCTTAAGGAGGAATTTATGAGTAATTTTAAGAATATTAGTATAAAGCAAAAATTTATTATATTGTTTTTAATTTGTGCTATAACATTTATTGGATTTGGGACCTTTACTTTAATAGGACTTGATAACTTGCAAAATATAACTCAAAATTTATATAAACAATCATCAAAAGTTTCTGATGCTACGATCAAAGGAAAATTAAATTTGGTTGAAATTAAAGGTTCTCTTAAAAGTGTAATTTTATTATCAAATAAACGTGACATTCAAACGCAAATAGATAAAGTTACGCAATATGAATTAGATTTACAAAAAAATCTAGATACCATAGGAGAAAATTCTTCTGATTCTAATACTAAAAGAAATTTGCAGGATGCTAACAATGTTTTTTCAAAATGGTGGAAACCACAAAGAGATGAGATTATTAAAGATGTGTTAGCAGGTAAAAAAGCAGATGCAATAGTGATATCTGAAGGAATAAGTTCAGATTTTGTTGATCAGCTTGAAATTGATTTTAGTAATATATATTTAACTTCTTCAAATGGGGAAATTAGTTTAATAGATCAATCAAACAAACTACAATCTTCACAGAAAATAACCTTAATATTAACTTTAGTAATTTTAATAAGTATACTTACTTTATCATTTGGTATGGTGATAAAGAGCATTTTAAATCCTATTAACAGATTAAAAGAACATATGATTAAAATAACTAATTCAGGAAACTTAGAAGAATTTAAAATTACCCAAAAAAATGAAATTTCGGAAATGGCTACAGACTATAATATATTGACAAATAAATTGAAAAGTAAATTTTGGATAAATGATAATTTAAATTTATTAAATGATCAAATGGATGGTAACTTATCTGTAAAAGAATTGACACAAAGGGCCATAAATTTTTTATCTAGATCAATGGATGCTGGCAGTGGAACATTTTACGTACAGAATAAAGAAAATAAACTTACGCTAAATTCTTCTTTTGCTTTTACAGAAAGAGATAGATTATCGAATGTTTATGAGCTTGGCGAGGGTATAGTTGGACAAGTGGCTTTAGAGAAAAAGCCTATACTTCTTAAAAATGTGAGAAAGTCAGAAGCTGTTATTTGTACAGGAACTGTATATGAATCTCCTTTTAATGTATATGCTTTTCCATTAATTTATGAGGAAGAAATATGTGGAGTTATTGAGTTATCCTCATTTGAAACTTTTACTAAATTAAAACAGCAATTTATAGAAGAAGCAAGTAACGTTATTGCTATAAATCTATTTACTACAATTCAAAATCAAAGGATTAAAGTATTATTAGAGGAAAGCGAAAAGGCAACTAAAAAGGCCAAAGAAATATCTCTTGAATTAACAAATGCAAATGAAGTATTAGAAGAGCAGCAAAGACAACTTCAAGTTCAAACTGAAGAACTTAAGCAGACCAATGCTCAACTTGAAGAACAACAACAAGTACTTCAACAGCAAAGTGAAGAGATGCAACAAACTAACGCTCAGCTTGAGGAAGATCAATTGCACATAGATGAGCAGTCAAAACTTATACTTGTTAAAAATGAAGAATTAGAAAAATCCGGAGAAGAGATTTTGGCACGTTCAAAACAAGTTGAAATGGCAAATACATATAAATCCCAATTTTTAGCAAATGTATCTCATGAACTAAAAACACCACTTAATTCAATTATATTATTATCTAAGTTATTAATAAGAAATAGCAAAGATACAACGGCAAAGGATTCACAAGAAAAGATAAAAGTTATATATGACTCAGGTCAACATCTGCTTAGTTTGATAAATGATTTTTTAGATTTATCTAAAATTGAGGCAGGAAAAACAGATCTGCATTATAGTTATTTTAATTCTAGTGTTTTAACTAGTGAGCTTAGAGATATGTTTAATGCAATTGCAACGGAGAAGGATATTCAATTTATATTAGAGGATCAAATTAAAGATAATATATGTGGAGATAAAGAAAAAATTTCGCAAGTGGTAAGAAACTTTTTATCTAACGCATTTAAATTCACAGATAAGGGCTCAGTAAAATTAAAAATAGAAGTGGATACAAAACGCGAAAATAACATAGTATTTTCGGTAATGGATACAGGAATTGGCATAGCTAAAAAGAATATAGATTCGATTTTTGGAGAGTTTCAGCAAGGCGACGGTTCTATCTCAAGAAAATATGGCGGTACAGGTCTTGGTCTATCAATAAGTAGTAAACTATGTACGCTTATGAAGGGAAAAATAGAAATAACCAGTGAGCTTGGTATGGGCAGCACCTTCTTACTATATTTGCCACGTTCAATTCCACAGCAAGTGATTTCTTCCAGTGAGGCGGCAGTTACAATATGCAAAAATGAAGAGAAGATAGTAGATGCCCCAAATAAAGAAATAAAAAATGAACAAAATAAAAGCTTGCTTATCATTCAAGATGATATAAATTTCATTAAGTCAATTAAAGCAATCGCGGATGGTATAGGATTTACAACCTTAATATCAAAAAGCGGGGCTGAAGGCCTTAAGATTATAAAAGAAAAAGAAGTTGATGGGATTTTATTGGATTTGAACTTGTCAAACGAAAAAGAAATTGAACTACTTAAAGAAATTAATAATGTAATTAAACTAAAAAACTTAAAAATACCTGTTATTCTTTATACAGATATTGAAATAAATAAAGAACAGGAAAAAGAGATAAAATTATATGCAGACAGTATAATTATTAAGACTACAAACTCATATGAAAGGTTACTAGATGAATTAACTTTAATACTTCGTAAGGGTAAAAATGAAGATGGATATAAGAATATTATTACTTCAAAGATTAATAAAGATAAAGCACTAAATCTTGATAATAAAAAAATACTAATTGTAGATGACGATCCAAGAAATATATTTGTGCTTGCAGCAGCACTCGAAGATTACGGCGCAGAAATCATTGAAGCCGAAAATGGAAAGGTAGCACTAGAAAAGCTTGAAAATGAAGTTGTTGATTTGATTTTAATGGACATAATGATGCCTGTTATGAATGGATATGAAGCAATTAAAAACATACGAGACAATGATAAAATTAAGCATATACCAATAATAGCTACCACAGCAAAATCTCTAAAGGGTGACAATGAAAAATGTATGGAGTGTGGGGCAGATGATTACATTCCCAAGCCAATTGATTATGATGTACTTATAACCTTAGTAAAAGCTTGGATTACTAAAGATTAAGTAGCAATGGAGGACTAATTTGGATTTTAAAATAATTTACGACAAATTACAATCAAATATAGTTGTTGTGGGAGAATTTGAAGCTCCTAAACAGGCTTTAGAATTAATAGAGATTTTAGATTCACAATATATGCAAAATATTAATATAAGCTTTTGGGGAGCCAATGTAATTCCCCAAATTGTTGTAGAAAAACTTTTTATCATGCAAAAGCAAAAGAAGTGTACGATTTCTGTTATAAAGAGATACTTATATTCATATTTACAAAATATAGGCGTGAGATGTAAATACATTGAGAAAAAATTTACTTTGAAAAAATCAAATGAAAATTTACTTGATAAAAGAGAAATCTTAAATAAAGAAGAAGTTTATAAATTTTTGAATGAACTAAATAGTATTTATGGATATGATTATACGGAGTATCAAATAGATAGCATAATGAGACGTTTAAACATAGCTATGATAAAAGAGGGTATTACAAGTTTTAAATCATTTAGAGAACAAGTAATAAATAACGAAACTTTTTTTCATAATCTATTTCTTGATTTTTCTATAAATACAACAGAGTTTTTTAGAGATCCTAAGGTATTTGCTTTAATTAAAACTAAAATATTGCCTTACCTAAATTCTTATAATCATATAAAAATTTGGTGCGCAGGTTGTTCTAATGGAAAAGAAGTTTACTCTTTAGCTATAATGCTAAAAGAAGCAGGGATACTTAATAAAACCCAAATTTATGCTACTGATATCAATCCTTATGTAATACAAGAGGCAAAAAACGGAATGTATTCCTCAAGTACCTTAGATAAAGATATAAGTAATTACAGAATTGCTTTGGGCGAGAAAAATTTTATCGAATATTTTGATATTAATGATAGTTATATAAAAGTTAAAGAAGAACTTAAGAAAAACATATTGTTCTTCCAGCATAGTTTGCTTAGTAATGGAACTTTAAACGAATTTAATCTCATACTTTGTAGAAATGTATTTATTTATTTTAATGATAGTTTACAGGAGAAGATTCTTAAAAATTTTAATAATTCTTTAGAAAATCATGGATTTTTAGTAATGGGAAAGAGTGAAGGAATTCAAAGAAATAACGGAGAAAAATATTTTTGTAAGTATGATGAGAAATTAAAGGTTTATAAGAAAAGATAACTTGTTAAGTCAAAAAAGTAAAAGCTATGAAACTCGGTGTTAAACCTAGATTTCATAGCTTTTATTTATATAATTTTAAAACTAGAACTTATGCTTATCATGTTTTTAAACTATTATATGTAAGAATTTTTTTTATTGGTATGGGGCCTAGGGCTAAAGCATAAGCAGATATTTTAATATTATATACGAATATTATCTGATTTGCAGTAGCATTTTTTATGTAAATTTAATGCTTTGTCAGAAATAGTATATTGTGAAGCTAGACTTTTTAACAATGGACTCAAGTTATTGTTTAATAAGGCTTTATTATTAGTTAAAGCAACTTTACCTGAAGTATATTTAGCTTTATGATATTTAACTATAACTTTATCTAATTGCTGACTGCAAAATATAACTATTCTATCTGTAGGCTTTTTAAAGTTAAGTAGAAAATGCAATATACTTCTTAATGATTCTAATAAAATCTTTATTATTCTTAATTTAATATTCATATATTTACACCTCTTTCTATTTATTTTCTTGTTAAGCCAGAACATTATGATACCATATTTTTAAAATTATGTTAGGTATTTCGTCAGTCATTAAAACATAAGAAGCTACAAAATATGCTATAATTTAACAAAACAGCTAGCGAAAGAAATGTAAAATATTACACAAAACACCATGCAGACGTTTAATCATACCATATGTAATAATATGTAACAACGAAAAAAGTCTTAATTTGTTTCCACATAATTACAAAAGCTAATAAATTCTTAAAGATAAATAATGAATAAGTGTTGATATGGAATATAGGGAAATAAGTATTGATACAATGAAGCATGATGGCTAAGCAAAAAGGTGGCCTATTGCAAAACAGGCCACCTTTAAAACTAATTTTTTATATTTTTATAATCTCAATATCCTGATTTTTCACCTTAATTTAAATCCAAGTCCTGTAGCAAGTCTTTTGCAATTTGAGCATCCTCTAATGGAACTTGTATTTCCATAATATTATCAAATACAGCAATATTTCTAATCTTCTCACCTTTGATAAAATATTTTATTTTACCATAATCTAAAATTGACTTAACTATAGGTATTATACAAAGGTCAGTTGTTGCGGCTATTGTAACAAGTTCTACATATTCAAAATCTTCATTTTCTAATTCATCACCTGACAGTTCTTCAACTAATTGAATATTACAGTCTGAGCAGAAATCAAATCCTTCTCTATATTCACATTTACATTTTGGACAAAACATGTTTATACCCCCTTATAAAAAATCAATATAGATATTTGAAAAATGATTTATTAGCTAAGCACAGTATTTACTATTAAATATATTACATTAAATTTGAACCTTCCCATAACATTTCCTATTGCAATAAATAGCAATGAAATCAATATTGGTATGAAAATCGATTGATTTATTATAGCACCTTTAGCTATTGAAAGTATAGTTATTTGTAGGCCAAGTAAAAATATAACCAATATGCATTTTAAATATTGATACAAAAGATTATAAATTAAAATCAATAAAAACATAATTTTGTAAATTAAAGAATATTATGTTTAGAAATCAAAAAATGAGTTGTATAATACTATTATGATACGAGGTAAAATAAAATTCATTACAATTTTATACAAAACTTCATTATTATAAGTATGCAATAAATTTTAAGATAGAAAAGTTAATAAATGTAAAGAGAAGGGAAGTGTTAGTATCAAATTTTTTGTAAACTTAAAGGTTAAGAGAAAGCTTATATCGGTATTTACAGTGATTTGTATTTTTATAATTTTAATAGGAGCACAGGGTATAATAAGCTCATCAAAAATAAATGATGGTTCTAAGTTTATATATAGTAATAGTTTAATATCTATTAAGGATCTTGAGGAAATTAAAGGGAACATAAATGAAATGAGAGGAAATATGCTTGCAATTGTTTTTGAAAGAGATAGATCAAAGTTAGATTCACAGATAAAGAACATAAATAATCTAACCAATGAAGATATAAAAGTTCAAAAGGAATATGAAAGTCTACCTACATCATCAATAGCAGAGGATAAAATTTATACTGATTTTAAAAAGGACTTAGTAAAATATAGAGAAGGAAAAATCAAAATAATAGAACTTGCAAAAGCTAAAAACTATGGAGAGGCAGTTAAGATTTTTAATTCTGAAATGGCTCAAGTAAGAATTTCTATGTTTGAAAAATTAGATAAATGTATCACATTAAATCAGCAATCGGCGGAGCAAGCAAATTTAGATAATACAGCTCAGTTTAATAATGTTAGATACACAATAATAAGTTATACAGCTATAGCATTTTTTATTATAATTTTTATGGCATATATAGTAAGCATAAACATAATAAATCCATTGAAAAAAATAAAAGAGTTGGCAGATAGGTTATCTTCTTACGATTGCTCAACTCCAATTAATATTACAAGAAAAGATGAATTTGGACAAACAGCTGTAGCTTTAAATACAGCACAAGAAAATGTAAATAGTTTAATAAAGGTAATTATGGAAAATGCACAGGATTTAAGTGCATCTTCAGAGGAACTTTCAGCTACAGTTCAAGAATTATCTTCAAAAGCTATAATTATAGATGAAGCAGTAGATAACATCACTGCAGGTATGCAAGGTTTTAGTGCTGGTTCAGAGGAAATAAGTGCATCTGTTGAAGAAACAGATGCTAGTATTAACATATTATCCTCAAAAGCTATTGAAGGAAGTAACAATTCATATAAATTTAAAGAAAGAGCTACTGAGGTTAAAAATAATAGTGAAAAGGCTATTAATGAGACTAAAATACTATATGAGCAGAAACAAAAGCATATGGAAAAAGCCATTGAAGATGGGAAAGTAGTAGACAGCATAAAAGTTATGGCAGATACTATCGCAGATATAGCATCCCAAACCAATCTTCTTGCATTAAATGCTGCAATAGAGGCGGCAAGAGCTGGTGAACAAGGTGTTGATTTACACTTTATCTTATCCTAACATTTACAAATTAATTTATCCATTCAAATAACTAAACTGCACATTCATTTATCCAATCTACAAAATAATTTAACCAGACTTTACACTTTATATTAACCTAATATTAAAAACTAAAATCTATAAAATAATAGAGTAGCATAGCTACTCCAAGAATTAAGCTTACTGAATTTATAATTTAATGTAATTATGATGGATCTATTTGGGCAGCTATCGCTGCTAAAGTACAGGCAACTGTTATTCCATCAATTTTACCCATAACACCACAAAGTTTTTCAGTACTGTAGAACTTGTCTTTTAATTCAGCTAAATGGCAACCGGCACCAAAATCAGGCATGCAGGTAAAATTCCCTAAGGTAGTTTTACCAAGCAACACCATAATACCTAAACGACTTTCAATTTTTATTTCATAATGGCTTCCGTAGTTAATAATTGATGTTACTTTTCCAGTCCAAATTTCTTTCTTATTTTTAGTTTTATTTGTACATTCAAAAACCATTTATTTAAACCACTTTTCATATTTTTATATATTGTTATATAAGATTTATTTCATTTTGAACACTCATTACAATTTCAGTGTCAATTACTTTTAGACCCTTCTGATATCCCATCATTAAACTTTTCTCAAGAATAGTATTAAGAAGTCTTGTAGAACCGTTGCAACAGGAATTAATAGCTTCTATTGCATTAGCATTAAAGATCTCATCGACTATGCCACAAAGTTTTAATCTTGAAGATATATAGCCATTAACCTCGTTTTTGGATATACCTTCA
>NZ_JAHLEC010000009.1 GCF_018861705.1 Clostridium psychrophilum
TTTAATCATCTCATATTTCTCTTGAATTTTCCACCTAATTTTCATCTAAAATGTTATCTAAAATGTTATCCACAGCGGTTTCCGCAAGCTGTTTCCTATATAATAAAAAAATAATTTTTTTAAAAAATTTATTATTTGTGTATTTTTTTTACTGTATATACCCATACTATTAATATACTAATAAGAAATAAAGGAGGAATTTACAATGAAAAAGAACGCAAAACAACATGTTCAAGATGCATGTACAAAACTTCAAAACTCAAGTGCTTGTTTAACTGATGCTGTAAATACAGTAGAAAAAGAAGAAAATAAGCAACAAATACAAAACACCCTTAATGCTGTACAATCTGCACTACAAGCAGCTAATACTACACTTTCAAATTATAAAGAGTAGTTAAAAATAATTGTTTTACTTTTAAAAATAAAGGAGCTTGTTTTTTATAACATGCTCCTTTATTTTTAATAAAATTCTCTTGATTTTTTCTATATAATACTGCACCTTATCTGATATTATTAAACTAGAAACCAGTATAATTTATAAGTTTGAAAATCATAATTAACCATTACTTTTAGAGAAGTAGGAATTAATTTTTGACTTTTTTTTAAGTTTACTGAATTTGTATCTAAAAAAAGTAAACATAAGAAGTGCATCTACACTCCATTGAAATGCAGTAATCCACCACACCGCTGTAATTTGATAATTTAATACATTAATAAAATAATATGTTAATGGTAATCTTATAAGCCAACTTGTAATACAACAAATAATAAATGGGCTTTTAACATCACCTATCCCTTTGAGTGCACCAGCAAACACTGCAGATATCCCTATAAAAGGTTGTTCAACCGCTCCAATTGCTAAACACTTCCCTGCTAAATAAGCAACTCTTTTCTCATTGTCATTTACAAATAATCCAACAAGGATATTTGGCATAAATAAAAATATTATTCCAAAAATACTCATCATAAATACTGCATAAAATGCACAGTTAAAGGTAACTTTTTTTGCCTTTTTGTAATCTTTTTTTCCTATATTTAATCCTACTAATGTTATAACTGCGATGCCAAATCCAATACTTGGCATAACTGATATTCCTTCTATCATATTAGCTATTTCATCGGACGCAAAGGAAACACTGCCTGAATGAATTATTATAGCAACGCATATTAATTTACTAACGGCAAATACTGCTTCTTCCATGGAACAAGGGATAGCTAATGCTAATATCTTCTTTATATCTTTTGATGAAACATGGAAAATTAAAAATGGTTTAAATTTAATTTTAGCCTTATAAATAATATAATAAAGGATAAATAGAAAACCGCATAAATAAGCAACACTTGATGCTATAGCAGACCCATCAATTCCTCTTGCTTTAAACCCAACGCCAAAAATTAATAAATAGTTCAAAATTATTTTTAAAAAAATTACAATTAAAGAACAAATAAATGGAACAAAAGTGTTTCCATATCCTATTAAAATAGAATTTAGAAGTCTCATGCTCATCGAAAAGAATATGGCTACAGAGTTAATTTTTATGAAAGAATATCCTATTTCCAATACTTGATTTCTAGCTCCAAGCATATAAAGAAGCTCTTTCCCAAATAAAAATACTATAATAGCAATAACAAAACAAAAGCTGAAACCTAAAACAAATCCTATAGTCGCAAATCTTTCAGCAGTTTCAAACTGTTTTGCACCTACTAGTCTTGAAACTAGTGAAACAATACTTATACAAAACCCACCTGTTATAAATATTTCTATAACCGCATTTGTTAAATTATTGCTTAATCCAACAGCACTTACTGCTATATTTCCACCATATCTTCCAATCATCATCAAATCAAAAATAGACATTAACGTATATATTGTTATCTCCGCAACTACCGGTAGTGAAGTATTGAGGACTTCATTTTTTGTAGTCCTATTTAACATACATAAACTACCTCCTAAAAACTAATTATCATTATTAAGTATATTAACATAATCAATTTTAATGAACATTATATTCTAAGAGCATTATTAAAATTTACTTATTCTTTTATTTATTATTTTAATATTTTCCTTATCGGCTCAAAGATAATAAGAATAATTAAATATATTTTTGAAGATACTAAATGTAGAAATGGAGGAAATCTTTATGAATAGAGATTATGTGCTTATAATTATTGAATGGATTGTAACAATAGGTTTGTTAATTCGTTTTATCCCGAGAAATAAAATTCGTGAGGCACATGTTATATTTTTATTTAAAGGTTTATTAACATGGATACTCAGTTTAACAGTATCAGAATTTAAGCTAAATGAATATCCTGTAAGATTTTTCCCATATGCCAATAAAACAAGTTTCACATTTGAATTTTTTGTCTATCCCGCTATATGTGCTATATTTAATATAAATTTTCCTGAAAAAAAGAACAGTTTTGGCCGTTTTATGTATTACTTTTATTATTGTACTACTATGACTATTTTAGAGTTGATTACAGAAAAGTATACTAATATTCTTAAATATATACATTGGACTTGGTATATAACGTGGATTACACTTTTCATAACTTTTTTCATTTCACGAACATATTATAAATGGTTTTTTAGATTAAAAAATAACGACAAATAATCAATTGAATACATTTATTCGTAGAATATAATATTTTTGAAATACTCAATAACTTACTGTACTAAACATTAAATATTTTCCAACCTAAGTTGGGGACTATTTCACGTTTACATATTTTTATTCATATATTTATTACCTTTTGTTATCTATGAGGTGATATACTAAATCTATAAATGTTTTTTAAATTGGAGGCAAAATTATGCTATATAAAAATGTTGAAAATGTAAATCCAGAAGAAGCACATAAACTTATAAGCGATAATAAAGAATTGATTATTTTAGATGTGAGAAATAAAGAAGACTATGATAATGGTCACATTCCAGGTGCTAAACTCGTACCTGTTCAAGTTCTTTCCACAAAACTCACTCAACTTGATAAATACAAAGACAAACCAATACTTGTTTATTGTGAAACAGGAAGAAAAAGTCCACTCGCAGTAAATATTCTATCCAGTAATTCTTTTAAAAATATATATCATTTAACTCATGGGATATCTTCTTGGGAATATAATACAGTTAAATAATATCGTTAATATCTAAAATAGAACTTAAAACATATTAATATATCCTACTAAACCATACTTTGGAAGGGAGTGTTTTATATATGTTTAAAGAATTTAAAGAATTTGCTCTTAAAGGAAGTATTTTTGATTTAGCAATAGCCGTTGTTATCGGCACTGCATTTTCTAAAATAGTTACCTCCTTGGTAAATGATCTTATAATGCCAATACTTGGTATACTAATAGGTGGAATTAATTTTAATAATTTAAAATATGATATACCCTCTTCTATAGTTGGCGGAACTTCATTATCAATTAGCTATGGATTATTTATTCAAGCTATAATTGACTTTTTAATAATTGCATTCTCACTTTTTATATTTATTCAAGCTATACAATCTATTAAAAAAAAGGAAATAAAAAAAATTGTTGGTTCAAAACCCTCAAATGAAGAAATGTTATTAATTGAAATTAGAGACTTACTGCAAGAAAGAAACTTACTGCAAGAAAAAAATAACATAAAAGGTTCCAAGTAAAATATAGCTTGGAACTTTTTATATTATTAACTTTCTGTACCTATAAATTGATAATGTATTATTATTCTTTTTTATTTTAAGTTATTTATTTAAATCTTCTCGCAGACATATAATCAGTTCTTGTTAATTGGGATATTTTAACTACATCTCCTGTATGTGGTGCATGTATATATGAACCATTTCCTATATACATACCAACATGGTGTGGACTTCCTGATCCAAAGAACACCAAATCTCCTGCTTGTAAATTTTCTCTAGATACATACTGTCCCTGGGTTATTTGATCATAAGTAGTTCTACCCAAACTTACACCAAAATGTGCATACACATACTTAGTAAAACCTGAGCAATCGAAAGTGCTTGGTCCATTAGCTCCATATACATAAGGCGTCCCTAGAAATGATTCAGCATATGCTACAATTGCATTTGAACTAGTCGATGTAATTTGTTTCGGCTGACTTACCTGTTTCACTATATTTCTTTGAATTTTTGGCTGAAGATAAGATTGAGTACTTTGTTGAACACTTATTTTAGCTTTTGCGTCGTTCTTACCCACATTCCCTCTTGATGGGGTAATTACTTCATTTTTTTTAGTTGTTATTGCCAAATCGTAATTACGTTTCTGATCTTCCACATCTTTTATCTGACTAGTAGTACCATTTACTAAAGTCTGAGTTTCAACAATTTTATTTTTAGTTGTTTGTTGCTGCTTTCTAGCTTCTAAAATTAATTTACCTTGTTCTTTTTTCTTTGAAGTAAGCTTGTCCAATTGATTTTCATTATCAGCTTTTAAAGTTAATACTTTCATTTTGTTATCATTAAGTGTTTTCTTTCTAACCTCAATAGCTTCCTTTTGGGCATTTAATTCTTTAATAATTTTATTATCATATTCTACAATTTTCTTTACGTTTTCTACTCGTGAAATAAGATCTTCTACGCCTTTAGAATTAAGCAAGATTTCTGCATAACTGTCTGCTCCATTCATAAACATAACTCTCATTCTCTCATTAAATAAAGATTCTTCACCCTTTATATTGTTTTGAGCTACTGCTATATCCTTAATAGATTGATCTATATTCTTTTGTGTGCTATTTATATCTGCTTTTGCTTGATTAACTTCTGAGTATATATTTCCAATATCTGAATCTAGAGTTTCAATTGATATCTCTAACTTATCAGAGTTACTCTGAGACAGATTGTATAATCCTTGTTGTTTTGAAAGCTTATTCTGTTGACTATTTAATTGCTGTGTTAGTGTTCCTGCTAAAGTTGATACACTCACTGACATAGTTAATCCAATAGCTATAAGTAAAAGTCCTATTCTCTTTCTCATTGTTATCCCCCCACATCAAATGTTGTAAAATCATCAATAAATTTAATATTTTATTTACTATAATATTATAGCACTACATTTGGGCAAATCCTAACAGATAAGGTAGTCAGTTGATTTGATTAATATGTTCTAATATAGAATTACTCTTTTATTCACCTTAATTAATGCACATTGCAAATTATTTTTATTAATTTCCAATATTATACCATATAATACATAATAATACAAATATTATTTTATGATAACTAGGAATTAGATGCATTTTTGATTTAATCTGTTACCACTTTTTTTATGTATTTATCCTTTTCTACAGTAAAAAATAAAACTGACCCCTAATTAATAAGGAACAGCTTTGGTTTATGTCTTTACTTTACTAACTTTAATTAACCAATATAATTATAAGGCAAAAAATCCTTTAATAATTTTTTTAAACTTACCTTTGCCTATTATTTTCATTTTAGATTTTTTTAAATTAACGTTCTTGCTAATAATTTGTGCAGCTAAAACAATTACTTTACCACAACTATCATCTTTCGCTACTTTCAAAATTTCTTTTTTTAAAACTTCAACTGACGTATATCTATCATTAATATCAATTTTAACACATTTTTGTACTATTTTTTTTAAATTGTCATTAATATAAGTCTCATAATTTTCATCCAAAAGTGGCTCTATGCCTGTATACGGAGTCCTACCTTTTACCATAAAATATATTAACATTCCTATTCCATATATATCTGTCTGAGCACAACATGTTCCTGAACCATATTGCTCCGGAGCTGCATACCCATTAGAACCTGCAGACATAGTATCTTTTTCTGTATCACTTTTATAAACTTTTGATATACCAAAATCAATTAAAACAACCTTTTCACTTGGAGTTATCATTATATTAGATGGTTTTATATCTCTATATATAATAGCTGGATTTTGATTGTGCAAATAACCTATAATATCACATAAATCCAATGTTATTTGGCAAACCTTCTTTGTTTCTATTCTACCATTCACCATAACATACTCTTTTAATGTTTGTCCATCTACATAGTCCTGAACCATGTACAAGTTGTTACTCGCATAAAAAATGTCAACTATCCTACGAATACCTGGATGGTTTAAATTTTTTAAAATTATAGCTTCTGTCAAAATATCTATATGTTTTGAATTTTTTGTTACTTCTTTTATAGCCCATAAATTTCCAATAATTGTATTCTCACATAAATAAACGGTGCCCATTCCACCTTTTCCAAGTGTTTTTATTACCTCATATTTATTATCTAATATATCTCCACTTTTAAGCATACTTCACCTCTTGTATAAATGTTTTACAACTTAACAATATACATATGTTAGTTAAACAATATCACTATGTAAAAAAATTTATAAATAAAAATGCATTTACCTTATTGACTTACCATAAATAATAACAAATATGTAAAGGAGAATACAAATGCATGTTAATTGTATCAAACTTTCAATTAGTTTACTAGATGTTTTATTATATATTATGAATAATGAGATAATATTCTATTTTTAGTGTACCATTATGCACATTTTGAATACACTAATACTGTAATGCAAATTAAGAATATGAACTTGTTGCCGTTCTAATTCACACTACTTTACATCTTGATTCGCGCTATTATATAAATACATTAAATAAAAAATATGAATTATCAAGGAGGATTATTTTATGTTTATCTCGCCACCTAACAATTTCAATGAATCTCAAATATGGAATACTGATTCTAGCTCGTCTGAACCTCCAATGACACCTATAACAAAGTTTGGTGTTAATGATGATGCAAGACAACCGCCTGTTACCCCTGCTACTAACCAGAACTTTAAAATAGCACCTAGCTCACCTATTGTAAACAATAAACTTTATAATCAAGGCTGGTTAACAACACAAATAGGTAAGTATATAAAAATAGAGTTTTTAATTGGGAGCAATATGTATCTTGATCGCGAAGGTACTTTACTTGAAGTTGGAATTAGTTATATTGTCATTAAAGAGAGTGGTACAAATGATATAGTAATGTGTGATATATACTCTATTAAATTTGTAAGAGTTTTTGACGATCAGTTAAGCAAATGTCGAGAGTAACATAAACAATAAATACAAAAATGCCTCTAGCAAGTATTTTATGCTAGAGACACTTTATGTATTTATTTTACCTTTTCTACTTTACCATAAGTTACTCCAAAAGTATCTACAGTAACTTTTTTCATCTTTTGTTCTTTTTTAGGTTTATCATTTGTATCCTTTTCTACTGATACTATTTTATCTACCGTTTCCATGCCTTGTGTAACCTTACCAAATGCAGCATATTGACCATCTAACTCACTATCAGCCTTAACCATTATAAAGAATTGTGAACCAGCTGCGTTTAAATCAGCACTTCTAGCCATAGAAATTACTCCTCTAACATGTTTTAGAGTATTATTAAAATTATTAGCACTAAACTCTCCTTTTATTGCATATCCTGGTCCACCCGTACCCGTTCCATCTGGGTCTCCTCCTTGTATCATAAAACCTGGTATAACTCTATGGAAACTTAATCCATTATAAAATCCACTATGAACTAAGCTCACAAAATTTCTTACAGTATTAGGTGCAATATCTGGATATAATTCAACCTTTATTATTGATCCATCTTCCATTTCTACTGTAACTACCGGGTTTTTGTCTTTAGCTCCTTTTTCAGTTTTAACTTTTTTTGAAGGTTCTACTGTTTTAGTTACTTTAGATATGCTATCTTCCTTATTGGACACCTTACTAGCGCAACCCCCTAAACAAGTCACAAGAATTAATGTAAATAATACAATAGTTGTTTTAAATAATTTCATGCTTTTCATTTTCTAAGCGCTCCTTTATATATCGCGTTGTTTTAATTTTTCACGCTTGATTTAATTAATTCAATATTTCCTTCAATTATATACTCTATCCCTTTGGAAATATAAATTGTTTCCTCTTCTTTTAGATGAATCTCATCATTGTTAGCTTTTATTACTCCCTCACCACATATTACAGTATAGCTATGGAAACTATCAGTAACAGTATCCACATAATTACCCTTTACAATAACTTTTTCGACTTTAAAATATGGCGTCTCTAATTTACTAAAGTTATCTATTCGTCCACCATTGTTTTTACCTTCATAATCTATAACATCTAAGGATTTTTCAATATGTACTTCTCTACCACGTCCCCAGTCATGAAGCCTATAAGTAATATTGCTATTTTGCTGAACCTCAATAAGCTTTACACCAGCTTCTATAGCATGAACCGTACCCGCAGGAATGTAAATAAAATCTCCTTTTTTAATAATAATTCGTTCTAAATAATTTTCTAATTTACCTTCTTTTATAATCACCCTAAGTTTATCTTTATTTAAGCCCTTTTTTATCCCTGAAACTAAAGTTGCCCCAGGTTTTGCATCTAATATATACCAACACTCTGTTTTTCCATTGGCATTTTCAACTCTTTTTGCATACTCATCATTTGGGTGTACCTGTACTGATAAAGTATCTTCTGCCTTAATAATTTTATTTAATATAGGAAAATTATCTCCACATCCTAAAATATCAGATAATTTTTGGCCCTTATAAACTCCTTCGGCTATTGTAGTTTTCCCATCTTCGTGGCATGAAAGCACCCATTTTTCCCATCCCCATATTTTTTTACTTAAATATGGTTTTAATTTTAAAATTAATTCCTTAGACATTATAACTCCTCCAATATTACTTAATTATTTAAATTATAACCTAATCCCTTATAATTACAATGCTACTTTCATAATCTCTTATATTTTACATTTTTTAATTATTTTTTCTATAACTTTTATTATAACTTCATTAAAATTCTTTGATGTATTTAACTTTTCTTCCATTTCAACAGCCTTTTCACATGGTATTAAATTATCACCTGAGGTGCTTTATCACCTGCGGTGCTAATCCATCTCTTAAAGAGATGTATTAACAACAATCCATCAATGAATATATTCTATTTAACCTTCCAAGTAGTGCCTTCCTTAGAATCAAGAAGTTCAATATTCATTGCTATAAATTTATCTCTTATTTCATCTGCTTTTGCCCAATTTTTATTAACTCTTGCGTCTGCTCTTTCAATTATGAGCTTATTTATAAGATTTTCATCAACATTTGTAGTCGAACTTTTAATTGTCATCAGATCTAATGAGAAAACTTTATCAAAATCTTCTATAAGTATAGACTTTTCTTTATTATTAAGCTCATTATCTTTTAAAACATCAAAAAGTACTGTAATAGCATTTGCTATGTTTAAATCATCACTGATGTATGAAGCAAATTTTCCTTTATATGATCCAATTTTCTCATCACGAGTTACATCATTTTGATTAATAGAAACTAGAACAGCGTCTATTCTTTCCTTCAATTTTTTATAACCATTTCTAGCATCATTTAAGCTCTCAAAACTAAATACTAATTGTTTTCTATATTTAGATTGAAGACAGAAGTATCTATAATCTAGAGCACTATAGCCTTCTTCCTCAAGCCTTGATATTGTTAAAAAATTTCCACTTGATTTAGACATTTTACCGTTGTCTAATACTAAAAACTCTCCATGCATCCAGTATTTCACCCATTTATGTCCTATTGCTCCTTCAGATTGAGCAACTTCATTAGTATGATGTATAGCAATATGATCTATTCCACCACAATGAATGTCTAAATATTCACCAATGTACTTAAGTGACATTGCCGAACATTCTAAATGCCAACCGGGGAACCCCTTGCCCCATGGTGAATCCCATTGCATAATTTGGTTAGAAAACTTAGAGTTTGTAAACCATAATACAAAATCAAGAGGATTCTTTTTATTAGGATCGATTTCTATTCTACTTCCTGCTTCTAATTCATCTATACTAAGATGTGCAAGTTTAGTGTAATCTGCAAATTTATCAATTTCAAAGTATACATTTCCATTAGACACATATGTGTACCCTTTTTCTTCCAGTTTTTTTATAAGATCTATCATATCTTGTATATGATCTGTAGCTCTACATACTATAGTTGGTCTTTTTATATTAAGTTTTTTACAATCTTCAAAAAAAGCATCTTCATAAAATCTAGCAATTTCCCAAACAGTTTTATGCTCACGTTTTGCACCTAAAGCCATTTTATCTTGACCTTCATCACCATCTGATTGAAGATGTCCTACATCCGTAACATTCATTACATGTTTAACTTTATAACCTATATATTCCAAAGATTTTTTAAGTACATCTTCAAAAATATATGTCCTTAGATTACCTATATGTGCATAGTTATAAACTGTAGGTCCACATGTGTACATGCCCACCTTACCTTCTTTATAAGGTACAAATTCATCTTTATTCCTAGTCATAGTATTATAAACATTAAAACTCAATATATTCACTCCTTCTAAAATAGTACAATAGTCTCCACAATTTTTCAGAAACTCTTACTAATTTAATGTATCAATTTAAAAATATAAAAAGCTACACAAATGCTGCAGCTTGAACTTAACAGTATATAAACAATATTAATTTTCACAAAAAAATAACATATATATAAATTTTAACATATTAATAGGATAATGCAATAATATATCTTAATAATCTTTTATTTGTTAATCAATTGTAATGTAAAAAAAGGACATATAAAGAAAAATTTATATGCCCCTCTCCCTTATTTTTTGTCAGCAGACTGCTTTTTGTTTGTAGCATTTTGGTTTTTTGCAGTTTCTCTAGTTATAGGAGTATCATAGTTACTCTTTTCTAATCTGGAGAACTTATCATCAGGCTGGCTATCTTTAGGCATAAAAACATCTCCCTTATTTATATTTACATATATAGGTTTTACTATTTTGCAAAAAAATATTCTGTATCATTTCAATAATAAGACCATTTTGTAATTTTTTTCAATTTTCGATTGTACTACTAACATTAACAAATCTTTTAAATATAATTGGAGCACCCACTGTAATCCACAACCCAATTATAAAGTATCTAAATAAGTCTGAAATTATATTAACAGGAAGTATACCTTTTAATACATTTCTTAAAATTATGAGTACGCCTATACCAAACACTAACTTTATAAATTGCTTTAATTTTGTACCTCTAACATCATACTGCACATATTTTGTTTCTATAATATATCCAACACAAAAACCTAGTACGGTTCCAACTATTGCATAATAACTTTTATCCTTAAAAAATATCATTCCAATTAACATAGGTACAATAATTATAAGTAATACCCAAGTTTTTTTAGAAGCATCTGCATAATCGAAAATGTAATTAGATATGAAAGTCCATATAATTGCAATTCCTATTCCACCAATAACATCTATTGGATAATGAAGCCCCAGATATAGCCTAGAATATCCCACTAAAAATATTGCTAAAATTCCGACAAAATATATCCATTTTTTTCTTACATGAATAATACAAGAAATCCAAAATGTTGCAGATCCTTGTGTATGTCCACTTGGGAAAGATGATCCTGTTGCCGTCTCTACTCTTAGAGATCTTATACCATTAACCCCTATAGGTCTCGCTGAATTAACTATGTCTTTTAAAGCAACATTTACAATAACACTGGTAAGTAATGCAAACCCTAATTTATACCCAAATTTTTTATTCACACACCAGAATATTATGGCAGCTGCAAAAATATAAAAGTATTCTTCTCCAGTCATCGTAACTAATTGGAAAAATATATCTCCAAAAGGAGATGTCATAGACTGAATATATTTGATGATTTCTATCTGCATGTTGCCCCCCCCCCTTAATTTGCCGCTAAACTTAATATTTAAATTATATATGCTAAGTTCTATACTAAACCCTTTTAGTATTCACAATACTAAAAATTTAATTGTTATAAAATCGAAGAAAAAAACCAATCTAATGAGCAGATTGGTTTTAAAATATAATTTGTAATTTAAATTCACTTCATTTATTTTACTTCATTTATTTTTGTATTATTAACCTTCTCATATTCAACATCAACAATAACACTATCCTCATAATTAATATCAATGCTATCTGAAGCATCTTTGGCATTGCTAGGTTTATTTTTTTTAACATTATTCCTTGTATTTAGTTTATATATATGATTCTTAATGCTCTTTACTATTTTGAAACTATACCAAACCAAAACTCCAAAAATTACAACTGGAAACAAGGCTTTACTAACAAGAACAGCTAAAATAATAAAAGCACCAATATATAGAACTAATTTCAGTAACTTTGAAATTACATTTTTGCCATTTGTATATTCCATGATAATACTAGCCTTCTTTCATTTCATATGATTTATTTACTAAATACTATATTAATTATAACATATAAATAGAACCAAACATTAAATTTTCATTAAGAATGTATTAATAATTCATTAAATTTTTTCATTGAATTTGTTATAAAACTACTATAACATTCCTCCATCTATTGTTATAACTTGTCCCGTGATATATTTTGAATTTTCACTTGCTAAAAAGGTTACAAGCATACCTACATCACTCACTTCTCCAAATTTCATCATAGGTATTTCGTCAATTAAGGATTTACGTTCATCACTGCTTAACCAACCATTCATTTCTGTATCTATAACCCCAGGTGCTATCGCATTAACCCTAATGTTCGAAGGAGCAAGTTCCTTAGCTAGTGCCTTTGTAAAAGAATTAATTGCTCCTTTGGATGCCGAATAAATTACTTCGCAAGAAGCACCTACCGCTCCCCACATTGAGGATATATTTATTATGCTCCCACTCTTTTGTTTTATCATCTGCCTAACCACACTATGAGAACAATTAATAGTTCCTTTAAGATTAACATCTAAAATATTATTCCATTCCGCAGGTGTTGCATCCATAAATAATCCTATCTTAGAAATTCCTGCGTTATTTATTAAAATATCTACCTTTCCTAATTTATCAACAGTAGTTTTTATCATCTGCTTTGAAAACTCATAATCACTTACGTCACCTTTAATTTTCAGGGCATAAGCTCCAATCTTTTTAATTTCCTGATATGTTTTTTCCGCTTCTTCATCGTTGCTTCTATAATTTATAACAACACAAGCACCAGCTTTAGCAAGTTGTATAGCAATACCTTTTCCGATTCCTCTAGATGCTCCTGTAACTATAGCTACCTTACCTTCCAAACTCATAATTATCGCCCCTAACTTAGATTCTTTTATTTATAATTTATATAATATTAAAATTATTATATCTAATTACATAGTAACATTTAATAAATACAATTGGATGGAAAAAGATATAGATATTACAAAAGATTTTTGATTGCAAATGTTTACCCATGGACTTTAATATCTCTATTTTTACCATAGCAACCTTTGCTTTGCTACTTGTTAAATATTACTTAACCATTAAATTATAAGATTAATGACATATCATAACAAAATTAATTATTTTAAATGCAACTAACTAGAAGCACTTTGTTGTATTCCCTTCAAATATAAGCATATTTATGATAAAATGTATATGTATATAATTGAAACGTTTAAATAACTATAATAATATGAAACTAGAACTATTAACTTAATTATTATAAATAAAATGATATATTCTTGCAATATAGAGAATAATCTTCTATTTTTTAATATAAAACATCATCTGCTTGAATAACATAGAAATTAGAAAACATGAGGAGGAAATTATATTGAGTAATATTGAACAACTAACAGTAGATACTATAAGAATTTTATCAGCTGAAGCAATACAAAAAGCAAATTCGGGTCATCCAGGTCTTCCACTTGGAGTTGCACCAATGGCATATACATTATGGTCAAAACATATGAAACATAATCCTGCCAATTCAAAATGGCAAGATAGAGATAGGTTTGTATTATCTGCTGGCCACGGATCAATGCTTGAATATTCATTACTTAGTCTCTTTGGATATGGTCTAACTATTGAAGATTTAAAGCAATTTAGACAATATGGAAGTTTAACACCTGGTCATCCAGAATATGGTCATACTAATGGTGTTGAAATTACCACTGGACCACTTGGACAAGGAATTGCTAATGCAGTAGGTATGGCCATTGCCGAAAGTCATCTTGCATCAAAATTCAATACCAAAAAATACGCCATTGTAGATCATTATACTTTTGCTATATGTGGTGATGGAGATAATATGGAAGGTATATCTAGTGAGGCAGCATCACTCGCAGGTACCCTAGGCCTATCTAAGCTTATATTAATGTATGATTCTAATAGTATATCAATAGAAGGATCTACAAATATTGCTTTCAGAGAAGATGTAGGCAAAAGATTTGAAGCCTATGGATGGCAAGTATTAAACGTAGAAGATGGTAACGATATGGATGCAATAGGTAAAGCTATTGAAACTGCAAAACTTGAAACATCTAAACCAACTTTTATTAAAATAAAAACTATTATTGGATTTGGATGTGCTAAAAAACAAGGAACATCATCAGCACATGGTGAACCCCTTGGCGAAGATAATATAACTGAAATGAAAAAATGTATGGGATGGGACCTAGCTCCTTTTACAGTTCCAACTGAAGTTACTAAAAACATGGAAACTATAAAATTAGAACTAGCTAAAAAAGAAGAAACTTGGAATAATCTTTATGCTCAGTATAGCAAAGAAAATCCTGAACTTGCTAAAGAATATGAGTCATGGCAAAGTGGTGAACTTCCTGTTGATTTACTTAAGGTTAAAGAATTATGGAAGTTTGAAGGCAAAGCTGCAACAAGAGCTTCATCAGGTAAAGTTATAAATATATTGGCAAAATATATACCAAACTTTATAGGTGGTTCAGCAGATCTTGCTCCTTCTAACAAAACACATATGAATGACATGGGTGATTTTTCAGTCGATGATAGAAGTGGTTCTAACCTTCATTTCGGAGTACGTGAACATGCAATGGCAGCTATTGCTAATGGCATTTATGTACATGGTGGTCTTAAACCATTTGTTTCAACTTTCTTTGTATTTAGTGATTATATGAAGGGTGCTATGAGATTATCTGCACTTATGGGTCTTCCAGTAACATATGTATTAACCCATGATAGTATAGCAGTTGGTGAAGATGGTCCAACTCATGAACCAATTGAGCAACTTGCAGCTTTAAGATCTCTACCTAACTTTAATGTATTTAGACCAGCTGATGCTAGAGAAACAGCTGTTGGTTGGTACTGTGCAATCACTTCAAAGACAACTCCTACTGCATTAGTACTAACTAGGCAGAATCTTCCTTTGTATGATGAAACATCAATTGAAGCTTTAAAGGGTGCTTATGTATTAAAGACTTATGAGGCAAAAGGTCAAAATCCAGATATTATCCTAATGGCTTCTGGCTCAGAAGTAGAATTTATTTATGAAGGCGCTAAGATATTAAATGCTCAAGGCATTAAAGCTAGAATAGTAAGTATGCCTTGTTTAGACTTATTTGACGCACAAACTAAAGAATATAAAGAATCAATATTGCCATCAGCTGTAAGAACTCGTTTGGCAATTGAAGCAGCATCTTCCTTCGGTTGGGGAAAATATGTTGGAATAGACGGTGACGTCATCTCAATTGATAGATTTGGAGCTTCAGGTAAAGCAGAAGTATTATATAAGGCATTTGGATTTACAACAGAAAATGTTGTTGTTAAAGCACTTAAATTACTGGGTAAATAATTAAATCAAATAGTACTTTTTATAAAGAAAGACCATCTAATAGAATTCTATTAGATGGTCTTTCTTTTATAAATTAAAATAAAAGATACAGGAATCCTGTATCTTTTATTATCTTTGCATTTTTATTGTTTTATTGAGCTTTCCAATTTTCTAATAAGTATTTTTCAGCTTCGTAACACCAAAGACCCTTATTCTTTTTAGTAATTTCATCTAATTTTTTAAATCTTGGATCTTTTTTACCTTTCTCTTCAAATTCATCAATTGCAGTAATATCCATAAATATATTTGTATATATTAATTTTTTACCTGCTGGCACTTCTGTTAATCTAATAGTAGCATCAGCTGCACTATCAAGTCCTCCAATATGAGTAACCATAACTGCTGGGTTTATAAGATTCTTTTCTGTCATTCTTAACGATTCAATCATATCATTTGTGTTTCCACCTGTTGTACCAATAGTATGCGTTGATTGATAATGAACATTATAAAAATTAAATGTAGCTGAAAACTGCTTATCAGTAGGACCTGCAAAGAAGTTTAAGCAACCATCTCTTCCTAATATTTTATCTCCTTGCTCAACTACTTGTTTAACTGGGGAATATACATATACATCATCAAAACCTGTTCCGTCTGTTAAATTTCTTAAATAAGCAGGAACATCTTCTATATCTTTTGTATTTACAAATATTAGTTTTATTCCAGCTTCCTTTGCATCATCACTAGTAAATATTGTTCTTGCTCTATCTATTCTATCTTGATTTATATCCGTTACAACAATTAATCCTGGCTTTCTATCACAGTGCATAGCATAATCAAGTGCCCCAAGTCCCATAGGACCAGCAGCTGCAAGCATTGCAAGTTTGCCTCCTTCAACAATTCCCATCTTATGTTCATAACTACCCATTACAGTATGGAAACTGGCATGAAATCCACCAATATTACATGACATTGGCTCTGCGAGTGATGCCTCATAATATGCTTTTCCTTCATATTTTAATAAACATCCAAGTTCCATTACTTCATGAGGAACAATTACATAAGTTGCATCTCCACCACAATATCTATAAGAATATCCAGGAGAATCCATACTTCCTTTGTAGTTTAATGCTGGCTGTAAAGAAAACTTGTCTCCTACATTAAATTCATTTTTCCAAGTAGATCCTACTTGAACTATATCTCCTGCCATTTCATGCCCTACAATTACAGGATTAACTGCTATATCGCTAGGTACTCTCTTATGATCGCTGCCTAATATAGCTGCTTTATAAGTAGACATGCATATACTGTCTGATACTACTTTTACTAATATCTCATCTTTTTTTATTTCTGGGAGCTCAAATTCTTCCATCCTTAAATCTTTTTTACCATATAATCTTACTGCTCTTGTTTTCATATAATTACCACCTTTTTATTTTTTATACATATTCATATTTTACTTGTTTTTCGAGTTCTATAATTGTTTTAATGTCACTGGCTTTTGTACCTGAAGTCATTACATTAGCTGCGCCAGTTGCTACAGCTAATTTTACAGTTTCTTCAAATCTAAGGCCTCTCGTTAGTGCATATGCAAGGGCTGCGACCATAGAATCGCCAGCTCCCACCGTGCTTTTTACATTCACTTTAAGACCATGTGCATATATTGAGCTCTTCTTTGTTACAAAAAGTGCTCCCTCACTGCCCAAAGAAACAGCTACTATAGTGATACCATAATCCAATAAACTTTTTGCTACTTCTACAGTTTCAGGTATTCCATTTATTTTTTTATTAAACATACCCTCAAGCTCATCTATATTAGGTTTTATAAGATAAGGTCCTGATAAAATTCCTAACTTAAGCAATTCACCATCTGCATCTAATATAGTTTTGGCACCTTTTTCTTTTGCCTTAGCAATTCAATTGCCATAAATTTTTTTATCTACGTTGCTAGGGACGCTTCCTGACAAAATGATAATATCTTTACTATTTATATTCTTAAATATTTTATCACTTAATTCATTTAAAGTCTCTAAACTCGCCTCTGGTCCAGCTTCATTTATATCTGTATTAGTATGACTGATAGGATCAACAACTTTTATATTTGTTCTTGTTTCCCCATCTGTAAATATAAAGTCATTCATGATTTTTATATCATCTAAATATTCTTTTATAAACTGCCCTGACTTCCCAGAAAGTATTCCCATTGCACGACTTTCACCGCCCAAATTTTTTATTACTTTCGATACATTAATTCCTTTACCACCAGCATCAAGTATTACAGACGTCACCCTATTAACATTTCCTACATTAAAATTGTTTATTTCAATAGTCTTATCGACCGCTGGATTTAGCGTTATTGTTGTAATCATGTTTTTCACCTCTTTATAATTGACATTTAATTTTTTTCTTTACTCTTCAGACTTTATGGTAAACAAGTTGTAAATATATTCAACATCCTCTGTATTTTTAAGCTTACCTATAATCTTATCATCTTCCCCTTCAATAGCAATAGCAATATTTGAAAGTATTTGTAAATGTTCATTGCCAACACCTGCAATACCAATTACTAGGTAAGCTAATTCTTCCCCAAACATAATACCTTTTGGAAATTGAAGTACTACCATTCCTGTTTTTTTAATATTTTTTTTAGATTCCCCAACTCCATGTGGAATTGCTATTCCTTTACCAATATATGTTGATAAATCATCTTCTCTTTGAATCATAGCATCTATATATTCTTCTTCTACATAACCACTTTCAAACAACAATCTACCCGCCATTTTAATAGCTGTATATTTATCTGTACTTTCAAGCCCTAGCTTTATATTTTTCTTTTCAAGTATTTTTCTATTAGTCTTGATTTCATTTTTTTCAACACTTTTAACTTCAGTCTTAGTATCACCAACTGGTTTTAATCTTGCTGAAAGAATATCAAAAACGGGGTTGTTAAGAAAGTCTCTAACTGATATATGTTCAGCATTAGGTGCTACATGTTTTGCTCTTGCAGTTAATGTTTCATGTGTAACCACAATTTGAGCATCTGCTGGAATATCTTCAATTGCGCAATTTACTACAGTAATTTTATAACCAGCTTTTTTAAACTTAGTTCTCAAAGTTGTTGCTCCCATTGCACTTGAACCCATACCTGCATCACAAGCAAATATTACTTTATCAAATGTTTTAGCTATTACTTCATTTGCCTCACTTGTCTCATCTTTTTTCTTTAATTTTAATGAACTAGATTTTGATTTTGCTTCTTCAAATTCATTGTCATCTGTTTTTTTATTTGTACTCTTTATAATAACAGATGATACTAAGAATGAAACCACTGATGCTACGAGTACACCTGCAATTACTGCAAAATATCCACCTTTAGGAGTCATTGCAAGTATTGCAATTATACTTCCTGGAGATGCTGCTGCAATTAATCCTGCACCAAATATTTGGAATGTGAATATTCCACTTGCACCACCACAAATTACTGCTATTATAAGTAAAGGATTCATCAAAACATAAGGAAAATAAATTTCATGTATTCCACCAATAAAGTGAATTATTATTGCTCCAGGTGCTGATTCTTTAACTGCACCTTTTGCAAACACCCAATAAGCTAATAGTACTCCAAGTCCAGGACCTGGATTTGATTCTAATAGGAAAAATACTGATTTTCCGATTGTTTTAGCTTCTTGTGCACCTATTGGCACCAAAATCCCATTACCTATTGCATTATTTAAAAACAATATTTTTGCTGGTTCTATAAATATAGCTGCGAGTGGTAATAACCCTGCATTTACTATAATTTCTACTCCATCTTTTAGAAGACCATTTAAACCTATAACAACTGGACCAATACCTGAGAATGCAATCATTGCTAGTATTGCTCCAAGTATACCTGATGAAAAGTTATTAATTAACATTTCAAAACCAGCAGGTACTTTTCCTTCAATCATTTTATCAAATTTCTTTATAACATAACCACCGAGTGGTCCCATTATCATTGCGCCCATGAACATTGGAATATCTGACCCTACTATAATTCCCATAGTTGAGATTGCTCCAACTACTCCACCTCTTACTCCACCTACCATCTTACCACCAGTATAACCTATTAGTAATGGTAAAAGATAAGTTATCGTTGGACTAACTAATTTAGCAAAATTAGAATTTGGAATCCAGCCCTTTGGTATAAATAATGCGGTAATTAGCCCCCATGCTATAAATGCGCCTATATTGGGAAGTATCATTCCACTTAGAAATCTACCAAAACTCTGTACTCTTTCTTTAACTTTTACTTTACTTTTTCTGTGTGATATATTATCCATAACTCACGCCTCCATTAATTATTTACTTTTTGTTTATAAAACTCTTTTAAAATATCATTTAATTCATTAAATGCGTAATCACTCTCTCCCGACTTTAAATATTTAAGAAAATCAACTCTTTCTATTAACATTTGACTTACATACCCTATAACTTCTATTTGTAGTGCACTACAGTCTTCTGGAGCAAGCATTATAATTCCAAGCTTAATATTTTCTACTTTATTTTCACCATTTAAGCATTCCAAACTTTCAGATAACTTTACCGCACCAAAATATAATTTTTGCACTACATCTGTCCTACAATGGAGTAATATCATCTCATGTCCTGTTACAACAGTATTACCTTTTTCTTCTCTCTCCTTTAGTGCTATTCTTAATTTTTCTTCAACCTCTAGATTTTTCTCTATTATCCTACTAGCCTCTAATATTAGTTCATCTACATTTTTTATATTAGAAACTTCTTTCAAAAAGAAATTATCTAAAAGCTGTATTATTGCTCCGCTATATACATTTAATGATAATAACTTATCTTTAAACTTAATATTTTTGGTTTTCTTATATGAATGAGTAATATTTCTGTTTTTTAAATCTTTTATTTGTGTTACTATTCTATCTTTATCTTCTTGAAACAACAATGGATTTACTATTACTACCGGTTTAAGGCATTTGTCTATATTAACAGTAGATATTATAAAATCTATTTCATTCTCTCTTAGGAAACTTTCTTCAATGTAGATTGCAGATATTATATCCACAATCTGTATATTTTCATACTCGCTTTCTATTCTCGTTGCAAGAAGTCTTGAAGTTCCCATCCCCGTAGCACAAGCAATTGCCACTCTATATATAGGTTTAATAAAAGTTTGACTATTTTCAATTGCAGCTCCAAGATGCATAGCAATAAATGCTATTTCAGCTTCAGGCATTTTTATTCCTATATGATTTTCAACTATCTCTGCGCATTTAGTACTAATCCTCATCAAATCAGTATAATTAGCCTTAATTTCTTCTAAAAGAGGATTTCTAATATCTAAATTCATTTTTAACCTTGTAATTGCTATCCCAAGATGATTTACTAATCCATTTAATAAATTTTCATTATTCCCAAGAAATTTTCCTGTTTCAATTTCAGCTACTTTAATAATTTCCTTTGATAACTTTATGAGTTCAAAACTTCCTATTATCTTTTTCCCAGCTTTATATCTATTATTATAATTTTTAGATCCTTTTATGTGCATTGTTATATAACCGATTTCATCCTCTGGTATTTCGATTTCAAAGCATTTTGATATATTTACAGACAAATTAGATGCTATCAAATACTCCTGACATTTCTTAAGTTCTTCTAAAAACTTTTGATTTATAGTTATTTTGTCACCTTTTTTTACCCTCTCAATGGCAAGTGCAACATGAACAATTAATCCGACAAAAGCACTATCGGTTAACTTATAGTTTCTTTCTTTTTCCATATTTTCAACTAAACCCTCAATTTTTTTTATTGTCTCATTATCAATTAAATTGAGCAGTCTATTACGAGAAGATACTTCAATATTTGGGTCTGCAACTACTGAATCATCTAAATTTTGTCTTATCAAACCTAATAATTGACTTTCGTTTGTATTTTCATAAATTAAACTAACCATAGCTTTTCTTATATGATCTTCTCTTCCTTCTAAATATACTCCAAGTCCTTGTTTTCTAATTAGATTTAATTTGTGATTTTTGAACCACGAATCTGTCTTTTCTAAATCATTGCTAATAGTTGCCTCTGTAACTTTTAATATTCTAGTAAAGTTATACAATTTAACTGGTTCTTGATTTTGCAGCAATTCACTGATAATAATATTTTTTCTTTCCTTAGGCGAATAGATTTTGTCATCTTTTTCTTCAATCAACAAATTAATAATTGCTTGTTTTTCTTCTAGAGTACCAATCACTTTGATGCCAACTCCAGTTTTTCTATCTAAATTCACTCCATTTTGATTAAGGAATTTTTCTACATCATGTATTTCTCTAAGCACTGTCCTGCTGCTGACATCTAACCCTTTTGCAATGCTTGAAATAGTTACATATTCGTTTTCGTTACATATAACTTGCAAAATATTTTTTATGCGTAAATTAATTTTGTAACCCTTCATAAAATTCCTCCAAATTTTTTTAAAAGATTGTATCAAGTCACTATAATATTTAATATTTACCCTATCTTTGTTTTGATAATCATTAAATGTTTTTACAATAACAATTTCTTAATTACTTTATCTTAATTATAGTACAGTAAACATTTACAAACAATTCAAAGATAAATTGATTAGTCATTAGTTAATGATGACAAAATTTAATATTCAGTTACTTTATTTAATCTCTTTTATTTTTATATTGAATATTATTTTATATACCTACACATAATACTATTAATAGTTATTACCTCACAGCTAAACGGATGAGCTCATCATTAATATAGATACAGCTATAGGTTACTAACTATCATAGGTATTAGATAAACTGTTTTAAATTTAGTTTTTAGCTGTAACTATTATTTAAAACAGTTTATTTAATACTACCGGTTTTAAACAAAAAAAATTAAAACACATAGATTACAATTCTATGTGTTTTAATTTTTTATGAAATACAAGAATTCGAAGGAAATAATAAATATTTGATCTAGTTGATATTAAATTCAGTAAAACCTTAATATATCAATGATATTATTCCAATACTTTCTATTTCTAAAAAACTCTTTATTTCTTAGTTCAATTATGATATTATGTAGTAAACTAGTTAAAAAGGAGGTTGATTATTATGTCATATAAAATTACTGATGCATGTGTAAGCTGTGGAGCTTGCGAATCTGAATGTCCAGTTAGCGCTATAAGTCAAGGTGATACACAATTTGTTATTGATGCTGATACTTGTATCGATTGTGGAGCTTGTGCTGGTGTTTGTCCTACAGGCGCTCCTGTTGAAGCTTAATTAGAACATAATTAGTATACAAGCTACTGACATATATGTCAGTAGCTTGTATTTTTTTATTCGTTTTTATTCGTTTTTATTCGTCTATATCTGTAAACCCCTCTCCAAGGGTTTCATGTACGTTATACGTCATTATAAAAGCTTTTTTATCAATCTCTTTTATATAGTTTTTTAATTTAATAAACTGTTTTTTACCTAAAACAGTAGTTATAATTTCTTTATCCTCATTAGTATAGGCCCCTTTTGCAGTATATAAAGTTGCTCCTCTATCTAAATCTTCAATAATAAACCTCTTTATATCTTCACCTTTTGAGCTAACCACCTCAACTTTCTTATATATATTCATTCCAGCAATAACTGCATCTACAACAAATCCATTGATAATAACCCCAAGTAATGCATACATTCCAATTTTAGGACCAAATGCTACGCCTGCCAATATAGTTACAAAAAAATCTGCTATAAGAAGAGATTTACCTATTTCTAAGTGAAAATACTTATTTAACATTTTTGCTATTATATCCGTTCCACCTGTAGATGCATTTTCATTAAACACCATCCCCATCCCTACGGCTCCAATTAATATACCAAATATTAATTCTAGAAATATATCATTTGTTATGGTACCACTCATAGGGCAAAGTTTTTCTAATACCCATACCATTCCAGATAATCCGAAACTAGCATACATTGTCCTTACTCCAAAACTTGATCCTATGAACATAAATCCTACAACAAATAGAATAATATTTAATACAAACATCAAAGAGCCAATAGTAAGACCTGGCAGATACTGATTTATAACAATGGCAAGGCCACTAACACCCCCTACTGCTAAATCATTTGGTATTAGGAAAAAGTAAAGCCCTAGTGCTACTAATGCTATACCGACAGTTATCAATAAATATTCTTTAACAATTGTTTTCATTCTTATTGCCCCCTAATTCAAATTTAATATGTAAATATACATACAGTTATTTTTAGTACAATAACTAATAATAACAGATTTAAAAAGAAAATCTCTTAGCTTAAGGGCTAAGAGATTAAAATTCTACCTGTATTTATATATGTTATTTCTAAATTATTAGATTAAAATTCAGCTGACCCAGTAGTTCTTGGGAAAGGAATAACATCTCTTATATTAGTCATACCAGTAATATACATTATAGCTCTTTCAAATCCTAATCCAAAACCAGCATGCTTAGTTCCGCCATACTTTCTTAACTCTAAATACCACCAGTAATCTTCTTTATTAAGGCCACATTCATCCATTCTAGCTTCTAAGATATCTTGTCTTTCTTCTCTTTGACTTCCTCCAATGATTTCTCCTATTCCAGGAACAAGTAAATCTGCTGCTGCAACCGTCTTATTATCATCATTCATTCTCATATAGAATGATTTTATTTCCTTTGGATAATCAGTTACAAATAACGGTTTTTTAAACACCTCTTCCGTTAAATATCTTTCATGTTCAGTTTGAAGATCACAACCCCAAGTTACTGGATACTGAAACTTTTTCCCTGATTTTTGTAAAATATCTATAGCTTTTGTATAGGTTATTTGTCCAAATTCTGAATTCACAACACTGCTTAATCTTTCAATTAAATTTTTGTCTATAAAGCTATTGAAGAACTGCATCTCTTCTGGAGCATTTTCTAAAACATACTTTATTATGTATTTCATCATATCTTCTGCAAGTTTCATATCATCTTTTAAATCAGCAAATGCTATTTCAGGTTCTATCATCCAAAACTCTGCTGCATGTCTTCCTGTATTAGAATTTTCTGCTCTAAATGTTGGTCCAAAGGTATAAACATTTCTAAATGCTAATGCAAAAGCCTCTGCAGCTAACTGTCCACTTACTGTTAGACTAGTCTCCTTACCGAAAAAGTCTTTTGTGTAATCAACCTTTTTATCTTTATCTAATGGTATATTTGTTAAATCAAGAGTTGATATTCTGAACATTTCTCCTGCACCTTCACAATCACTACCAGTAATTATTGGTGTATGAGTATATACAAATCCTCTCTTTTGAAAAAACTCATGAATAGCAAAGGCAGTAAGTGAGCGAACTCTAAACACTGCTGAGAAAGCATTACTTCTTGGTCTCAAATGTGCAATAGTTCTTAAATATTCAAAAGAATGTCTTTTCTTTTGCAAAGGGTAGTCATTACTTGACATTCCCACGATTACTATTTTAGTAGCCTTTAACTCAAAAGGTTGTTTTGCCTGTGGTGTAACAACTAACTTTCCTTCTATGGTCAAAGAAGAACTTATAGGTAGTTTAGCTATTTCTGCGAAATTTTCTAACTCCTCCTCAAAAACCACTTGAATATTGCTGAAAAAGCTTCCATCATTAACTTCAATAAACCCAAATGCTTTAGAAGATCTTAAAGTTCTTATCCATCCAGAAATTGATACCATTTCATCTGCATATTTTTCTTTTGCTCTGTAAATCTGTTTTACCAATACTTTTTCCATATAATTTTCTCCTTACAATTTTATATTTTTTAAAATAATAAAAAAGCCCTCCGCCCTCTAATAATAAAGGGACGAAAGACTATAATTTCGCGTTGCCACCCATTTTGCCATAAAATATGGCCACTAAAATTAGTACAGAATTTAATATGTATTACTTAAATTCATAATTCGATACTACCCAATTATTAACGGATTGGACCCGTCTAAGCCTACTCTCCATATGATTTCAGTTAGAAACTCTGAGATGTTCTTTAATATAAACCTCGTATTGGTCTTTCACCATCACCAACTCGCTTAAACTACCTTTTATATCTACTCTTCTCGTCTTAGTCTTTATAATTAGATATTATGATAATTAGTATACACACTAATTAATTTTATATTCAATTAAATTATAATATTTTTAATAATAATTGTCAAATATATATTACAATTTATTGCCATAAATATGCTATAAATTATTTTATTAAACTAACTTTTTATTAAAAATTTTAAATATAAATACCCTATAGATTAGGCCTATACTGCTTCTAATCTATAGGGTATAATATATAAACTAATAACTATTTTTTATTTTTGTTTATCTAAAATTTATAATACAAATTATTAAATAAAAACTTAGTTATTCTTCATCGTCAATTTCACCTGTATCTAATTCAACTTCATCATCAATAATTTCACCAATAACTGCATCTCTTTTAGCTATTTCACCAGTAACCTTATTTTCAATAACAATATTTGATTTTACTTTTCCATCAACTTCATTAATAAATGTTTTTGCTGTGACATCTCCTTCTACTAAAGATACTCCATCAGTAAGTTTCTCTGGATGATCAAAAGTAATTGGTTTGCTATTCAATCTTTCATTCATTTGTAATCACTTCCTTTCTAAATCTAGTCTGTGCATGAAGACTTCGAAATATACTTTGGAAATGTTACCTATTTTTTTGTTTATTATAATATATAACTATTTTAAATTTTATCATTTATTCAGTAAAACCTTCACCTAATACTTCTCTCACATCTGCAACAGTAATAAATGCTTTATCATCAATTTTTTTAACCATTTTTTGAAGAGGCACTATTTCATCTTTACCAACTACTACAAACAATACCTGCTTTTCACCTTTTGTATACATTCCTTTAGCATGCATACCTGTAACTCCTCTATTTAAATCTTTCAATAATACATCTGCTATTTCATTTGAATAATCCGATATAATAAATACTGCTTTTGAAAAATTAATTCCCTCAAGTATGCTATCTATAACTTTTGCAACTATATATATTGATATAAGTGCATACATCGCTTTTTCAACTCCAAATACAAAAGCACCTAAGAGTATAATACTTGAATCAATTACTAATATTATTTTTGCAATTGCAACGTCTTTTAAATAAACTTTTATAATGTTTGCCGCTAAATCAGTTCCTCCAGTACTTGCGGATGCTCTTAATACTAAGCCTAAGCCTGTACCAACAAATACGCCACCGAATATACTAGCAAGTAATAAATCTACATGAGGAGCTGGTATATAGTTGGTGTAAAACAATGCAAATGAAAGGTATGCCGCTGCAAACATGGAATTACCTACAAATTTTCTTCCCTTAAGCTTTATAGCAATTGCAAGCAGAGGCACGTTCACCGCAATATTTGTAAACCACAAAGGTATATCAACCCCATAATTCTTTTTTGTAATATACTCAATAACAATAGCAAGTCCTGATAATCCACCTGTTACTAATTTTAATTTTGCGAAAAACAAATTTACACCTGCCGCAAGTATTGTAGTTCCAACAATAATATAAATATAATTTAATATGTTTTCATTTTTAGTTTCACGTCTCATTTGCTACATCCTACTTCCCGCTTACTATTTTCTATTTTCTATTTTCTATTTTCTATTTTCTATTTTCTAAAATAAAGTTATCACAATTATTAAATTATGTAAATATAAATATTATTCTTACAATACATTTTCTGTTTCTATATATTTATTGGCATATAAAAAGCATCTCATGCAATATTAGTTTAGGGGGACTAAAAAATACAACATGTGATGCTTTTTATTTTGTTATTTAAATTATAGACATAAATGAATATATTTATCCAAACATACTAAAATATTTTTTAATATTCTATTTCTTGCCCATTACAATTTATCTCAACTGCATTTACATTAATATTCTTCACTCTACTTGCAAATTCTTTAGCAATGTATACATCATTTCCAAAATGCATAGGTATAAGTATCTTTGGATGAATTTCTTTTGCAAAATACTCTCCACCAATATAATAAAATTCTTCTAGCCTTGGGTCAACTGGGAAAAATGCTATATCAATAGATTTTTCTTCTTTTAACTTCTTTACTTTATCTTTAAATTCAGATTCTGCTAAGGATTGTTCCTCAAGACTATCCTCTTTCCAATGCCACCAGTTAAGATCTCCTGCATGAAAAATTGTTAACCCATCGACTTTTACTAAAAAAGATATTCCAATGTCTGTTGAACCATAGGCTTTTATATAAACATCGTTAATTAATTCTTTTTTACCTTCCTCTATAAAACAATAGTTTGGTTTATTTTCATCAATTTTTATATCACTGCTAAGTATATATTGTATGTTACTGTTGTACTTTTCCCACTCCAAAATTTTAGGATTAAAATGATCCTCATGACTATGTGATGAAAACACATACATGTTTTCCATCTGTTTGATATTTTCAGGTGATAAAATAAGTGATTTTTTATTATTATTTGCAGGCTCCTTATAATAATCAAATATTAGGAAATGATTTTTAGTTTTAATTGCAAACCCACTATGAAATATATAATATATTTTTGCTTCTCCATTTTTCATTTTTTTCTCCTTTATATTTTATATATTTTAAAGTTAAATTTAATAAGTCTAATAAAGTTATTTAATAAAACACTAATTTACCTCTACTTTTAATTCTATACCTAAATTATATATGAACATAGCTCCTTGTAAATACAAACATATTATAAATAGTATATTTTGCTTTCAATTATGTATGAATAAAATCCAATTAAGCATATAATTAAGATATAATTAAGCTATAATATACAAAGTATATTAAATTTTTACAAAGGTGGTTATATTAATGAAGTTTTCTTTTGACCATAACAATATAAATGTCTTAGATTTAGAAAAAAGCGTTGAATTTTACAAAAATGCTTTAGGCTTTATAGAAACTCGAAGATTTCATCCAAATGATAATAGTTTTACGCTTGTATTTTTAGGTGATGAGACAACCGACCATAAGTTAGAACTTACTTGTATGAAAGACAGAACTAAACCATACAATTTAGGTGAAAATGAATTTCATCTTGCTGTAGTTACCGATGATTTTAATGAAGCTTATAAAATTCATAAAAAAATGGGATGTATATGTTTTGAAAATAAACCTATGGGAATATACTTTATTATGGATCCTGATGGTTATTGGACAGAGGTTATACCCCAAAAATAGTAATCTATACATATTTTGAATGTAAATATTAGATATAGGGCTCATTATAAATACATTTATATCAAGTATTTAAATGGGTCCTTAATAAGTATGTCCAATCTAATATAGATGTACAATGTTAAAGAAGCTATTTTCATTTAATATATCAAACAAATATTCCAAGTCAAATAAAATTAAATGATTTTTTTCCTCAAAACACTAAATAAAAAACTATTTTGTTCGAAGATTATTATATGATATTATCTTTATTTATTACTAGAAATAAAGTGTTTTTACATATTATTATATTTAAATTAGTATTATGTTTTCTGAAAGTTAGGAGGATTTTATGAATATTTTTTCAATTGTATTTTTAATAATAAGTTTTGGTTCTTTGATAGGTGCCTTCATTTTAGAAGGTGGAAGTCCGCTTATGCTTGCGTCTCTCAGTTCTGCTCTAATCGTTTTTGGTGGTACAATTGGATCCGTAGGTCTTGGATTCTCTGTTAATAAATTAAAAAATATTCCAGCAATGATAAAACTTATATTCACAGCAAAAGAAAAAGATTTGGTTGAAATTGTAACCTATTTTAAACAATTATCCTTTAAAACTAGAAAAGAGGGTTTGCTTAGTATTGAAGGCGAAATAACAGATGAGTTAGATCCCTTTGTTAAAAAAAGTTTACAACTAGTAGTAGATGGTGTAGACCCTCAGATGGTAAAAACCATCTTAGAGTTTGAACTTGAATCTACTTATACTAGACATAAAGATGGTGCCGCTATCTTTGAATCAGCTGGTGGATTTGCACCAACCATGGGTATTATAGGTACGGTTATGGGCCTGGTACAAGTTCTAAGTAACCTTTCTGACCCAGCCGTTTTGGGAGAAAAAATTGCCGCTGCATTTATAGCTACGCTATACGGCATTGGGACTGCTAACTTATTATGGCTTCCTATTGCTTCAAGATTAAATGATTTAAATAATGAAGAAATTAAAGAGAAGCAACTAATAATAGAAGCTGTTCTTCTTATGCAAGAAGGTGCGAATCCAAATATATTAGCAGAAAAATTAAAAGGGTTCTTAGATAAAAAGCAAATAAAAAAATTTGATGACATAAATAATGAAGGAATACAATAATGAAACGACGAGAAGAAAAAAAACCAAATGGTGAAAGATGGATGTTAACTTATTCAGACCTAATAACTTTACTTATGATTTTTTTTGTTATTATGTATGCCTCTAGCACGGCGGACACTACTAAATATAAACAGTTGTCAAAATCACTTAATGCAGCTTTTGAAGGTGGCAGTGGTAAATCTATTGTTGGAGATCAATCTGGTGTAAGTGTTTTAGATTCAAGTGGTACAACCCCCGCTAAAATAACAGTAGACTCTAAAGATGCATCAGCATCTGCTAATGCAGTAGAACTAAATAAATTACAAAGCATTAAAAAAAATGTTGATACTTATTTGAAAAAAAATGGTCTAAGTGGTAGTGTGTCCACTAAAATTGACGATAGAGGTCTTGCTGTAAGTCTTAATAGTACCTTGCTATTTGATATAGGTAAAGCAAATGTTTTAAAGTCCTCAACTAAGAAATTGATTAGTATAGGTAAAATGCTTAATAGTGTTAATAATTATATTAGAATAGAAGGTCACACTGACAGTACTCCTATTAGTAATAATGAGTTTAGCTCGAACTGGCAACTTTCTGCTATTCGTGCAACTAATGTTACAGAATTACTTATTTCAAAATCAGGAATTAATCCTAAAAGAATATCATCCGTAGCCTATGGGGAAAATAGACCGATATCATCTAATCGTACCCCTGCAGGTAAAGCTAAGAATAGAACAGTTGACATTGTGATATTAAGTAGCTTATTTTCAAAAACAGAGGTTATTAAATAAAAGATGTTGCTAAATAAATTAGCAACATCTTTTATTAATTTCCTTTAGTAATTTTAATTTTATTATCTACTATATCAATTGTTGCACTGCCACCCTTTGAAAGTTCTCCAAATAAAACCTCATCTACAAAATAAGTCTTAATTTCTTTCTGAACTACCCTATTAATTTCTCGAGCACCATATGCCTCTGAAAAACCCTTTTTGCTTAACCAATTATATAGACTATCTGTAACATTTAATTTAATATTTTTAGTTAAAAGTTTTTTCTCAAATTGTTTCATCGATTTTTTAGCTATCGCAAGTGCCATAACTTCATCAATTTTATTAAATTCAATTATATTATCTAATCTGTTTCTAAACTCGGGAGAAAATACTCGTTCTACTTCTTTAGATATTGCTTCCCCAGACCCTAATCTTTCTCCAAAACCAATTATGTGTTTACTAGCCTCTCTTGCTCCTGCATTAGAAGTCATAATTAATATAACATTTCTAAAATCTGCCTTCTTACCAGTATTATCTGTAAGCGTAGCATAATCCATAACCTGTAGTAACACATTAAATATATCTGGATGAGCTTTTTCTATCTCATCAAGAAGTAAAACACAATATGGTTCTTTTTTAATAGCTTCAATTAATAATCCGCCTTCTTCATAACCAACATATCCTGGTGGTGAACCTAAAAGCCTTGCCACTGTATGTTTTTCCTGGAATTCACTCATATCAAACCTTATGAGTGGAACAGCTAGACTCTTTGACAATTGCTTACTTATCTCCGTTTTTCCAACTCCTGTAGGGCCAACAAAAAGTAAAGATGCTATTGGCTTATCTTCTTCATTAAACCCTGCCCTGGATCTCTTTATAGCTCTTACCAAAGTATTTATAGCATTACTTTGACCAAAAACTTGTTTTTTTAAATTACCGTCTAAATTTTTTAATATATCTGCTTCATTATTGGATACACTTTGTTCTGGAATTTTTGCAATTTGAGCTACTATTTTTTCAACTGCATTTACTGTAATAGTAATAGTTTCTTCGCTATCGCCCGCGTGCAGCCTAGCATAAGCGCCCGCTTCATCCATAATATCTATAGCTTTATCTGGGAGAAATCTATCTTTAATATATTTACCAGATAATTCTACTGCCGTTTTCAAAGCTTTCTCTTCGTATTTAACCTTATGATAAGTTTCATATTTATCCTTAAGACCCATCAGAATGTTAAACGCATCTTCAATAGAAGGCTCTGGGACTTCAATCTTTTGAAATCTTCTAGCTAATGCACTATCCTTTTCAAAATGTTTTTTATACTCATCATAGGTAGTTGATCCAATAAATCTTATCTTACCATCCGCAAGAAATGGTTTTAATATGTTCGAAGCATCCATAGATCCACCAGAAACTGCTCCTGCTCCAACTATAGTATGAATTTCATCTATATACACTATTGGTTTATCTTGTTTACTAATTTCACTTAACACTTTTTTAATACGTTCTTCGAAATCGCCTCTGTACTTTGTACCTGCAATAAGCGAACCCATATCTAAATAATATATTTTACTTCCTTGCAGTAACTTTGGTACTTTATTTTGCACAATCAATTGTGCAAGTCCCTCTGTTATAGCCGTTTTACCCACCCCCGGTTCACCTATATGCACAGGGTTATTCTTAAGCCTCCTGCATAATACCTGAAGTGTTCTTTGCAAAATATCTTCCCTACCAATAAGAGGATCCATTTCTCCATTACTGGCTTTCTCTGTTAAGTCCACCGTAAAATTACTTAAAAAGTTTACTTTTTCATCAGGATTTTTCATTCCCTCATCGTATGAGTCCTCGTCCTCTTCATCATCATCTTCCTCAGTAAATCTTACAGGTTCTTCTTCCTCCTGACTTATCGTTCCAGAAAAATCAAAAGTATCTACAACTGAAATACCATGTGCTATATAATTAAGAAGATCTCTTCTCTTCATTTGCTGTTCTCTCATAAAATAAGAAGCAAAACTTTCCTCATCATCATACATTGCTACAATTACATCACCTATCATAACAATATTTTTTCCCGATAGCATAACATGATCCGCAGCTGATGATAAAATGGTTTGAATACCTATTGTTTGAATTGGCTCAGTATCTTCTACGTTCTCTATATTTTCCTTTAAAAATTTAGTTATTTGATTTTTAAGTCGTTTAACATTACCACCACTATTCTCTATTATTTCTATTCCCTGTTTAAAAAATAGAGAAGCATACAAAATATGTTCTGGTGTAAAATATTCATGATTCGACATTTGAGCTTCATTATAAGCTGCAGTAATAATCTCATTTACTATATTATCTAATTGCATAATTACTCCTCTTCTAATGTTAATTTCAGTGGAAATCCGCTTTCCTCACACATCTTCATAGTTTGATTTATTTTTGTAAGACCTACATCATAACTGTAGATGCCGGCAGTACCACAACCTTGTTTATGAACATCAAACATTATTCTTGTGGCTTCCACAACCTGTTTTTTAAAAACTCCAACTAAAACCTGAACAACAAAATCCATACTTGTATAATCATCATTATGAATAACCACTCTGTATTTATTAGGTTTTTTAATTTTTGTCTCTATTTTTTCTTTAATACTTATTTCCGAATTAGATGTCCTTTTTTCTGACATGATTAACAACCCCACTGTTTTAATTAAATTTATGTTTAATTATTTTAAATAATTACTAATATATTATATTTTATTCACATTACTTAATGACTATTATATCCTACTTACTTATAAATTACTGCATTTACTGATACTATTTCACTATTTCACACTTTATATTTAATTAAACAAAAAGCTGACACCATATAAAAAATGATGTCAACTTTTCTAAATCATATTAATTATTAGTATTCATTAAAAATAATTAAGTTCATGTATTTTTAAAAATCTACTCTTTCAATATTTTTGTTATTATCTATATATTTAAAAATATTATAATCGGATTTATTGTAATCTCATTTTAGTTATTTCTTTATAGTAAGTAATACTTCCAGCTTCATCCTCGGTAATTAAACCATCTACAAGTAATATATTATCAATATCAACCATTTTAAAAGCTTTTGTTTTCTGATTATGTGCATCACAAATCTTAAGGCTTAAATTTTTTTCTTTTTTATCACCAGTCTTAATTAAAAATAAAACATTTTCATCTATATCAGAAAGATCTTTAAAAGTATTAAAATCTTCATTAATTAATAATGATTTAATTACATCTTTTCTTAAATCATTTTTTATAATAGCTATAGTATCATCATGTTTAATAAGATATTCTGATATAAAACCTACTAATTCTTTTTTTGATTGAAATAATTGAATATTTGACATTTATATTACCTCCTGAATTAATAGCATAAATCATTTACTTTATATATACATTGTATTGCATTTTAATGCATAAGTCAATAGAATTTATAATAATTGTTTTAAGTTTATATCCGTTTATTTAAGCCAATGTTTTTGATAAAAATTTTATTTTTTAGAATATAATTCAACATAATGTATATAATATTGAATAATTATTCATATATGCGCATATTCTTTTTTTATAATATTTGTATTTCCCATATTATCTTTTAAAACATGTATATTCATACAATGTATGTAAAAACTAATTTAAGTAAACTAATATTAAACATAAATAAGGAGATTATTATGGAAAATAAAGATGATTTATCTAACTATATAACAAAAACAGCTATCGCTGAAGGGGCCTTATTAGTTGGTTTTACTAAAATAAGAGTAATCGAACCCGTTATCGTATTCGCCTTCCCTTTTACAGATAAATGGTTTCTTAAGAGACCCCTAAATGTAGCAAAAATGATAAAAAAAGAATATGCTCTAAGTAAACACATACAAAATATTACTTCTAAAATTCTTAAATCTGAAGGCTATACCGCTAAAGATAAAAGTATTTTATCTATATATGGTGATTTTCGTCCATTAGCTGTTTCAGCAGGTCTTGGAAAATGGGGTAGGAACGGAATAGTCGTAAATAATGATTATGGAGCTGGTCTTCTTTTCGCTGCAACCTTTACAAATGCCCCTATTAAGAAAATGCCACTTATAGAGTGCATAAATCATTGCACAGGCTGTAATCAATGCATTAGTGCATGTCCTGGTAATGCATTTGAAAATAACACTTTTCATACATATCGTTGCATTCCAAATGCAATTAAAGGATGCTCAGAATGTTTAAAGATATGTACAAAAAAAAATTTCAAAAAAATAGAATAAGCAAAGATAAATATCCCTGTTTATTCTATAATTAAATATTATACCCTCTATTAAAGTTTTCTATTTTCTAACTTGCCCTTCACCATATATAAGATATTTGGTAGTTGTCAATTGAACAAGTCCCATTGGACCTCTCGCATGAAGTTTTTGGTTGCTTATGCCTATCTCTGCTCCAAAACCAAATTCTGCTCCATCTGTAAATCTTGTTGATGCATTTACATAAACACAAGAAGCATCAACTTCCTTTAAAAATTTCTGTGAATTTGTATAATTATTAGTTATTATAGCCTCAGAATGTTTTGTACCATACTTAAAGATATGATCTATTGCATCTTCCATTGAATCAACAACCTTAATTGAAAGTATTAGATCTAGATACTCAGTAGCCCAATCTTTCTGAGTTGCAACCTTTGCCCCTTCAATAATTTTTATTCCTTTTTCACATATTCTTATTTCTACACCTAATCCATAAAGTCTTTGTGCAAGTTTAGGCAAAAACTCACTTGCAATATTTTTATGAACAAGTACTGTTTCTACTGCATTACATACACCTGGCCTTTGGGTTTTAGCATTAATTATTATTTTCTCTGCCATTTTTAAATCAGCATCTGCATCCACATATATATGACAAATGCCTGATCCTGTTTCAATTACTGGCACAGTAGCATTAGCAATAATAGCCTTTTTAAGTCCCTTTCCACCTCTAGGAATAATTACATCTACATAATCATTAAGTTTAACTAATTTATTTACTAATTCTCTATCCACCATATCAATAAGCTGAATACAGCCTTTTGGGAGTCCAACCTCAGTAGCCGCCACTATAATAACATTAGCTAATGCCTTGTTAGTGTTTATAGCCTCTTTTCCGCCTCTAAGTATTATTGAGTTTCCTGCCTTTATGCATAAAGCAGCTGCATCTACAGTTACATTTGGTCTTGATTCGTATATCATACCTATTACACCGAGTGGAACTCTTACCATTGAAATATCTAAATCATTTGGTCTTTTCCATCTTTTTACTCCCTCGCCAATTGGGTCTGGTAAAGTAGCAACATTCTTGAGACCATCTGCCATTTTTTCAATTCTCTGGTCATTAATCATTAATCTATCTAGCATGGAAGCTGACAATTTATTAATTAATCCCAAATCCATATCCTTCATATTTTCTTTAATTATTATATCTTTATTGTTTACTAAAGCTTTTGCCATATTCAAAAGTGCATTATTTTTCATATCGGTGTTTACAGTAGCCATAATTCTAGAAGAATCTTTAGCTCGCCTTCCTATGTTTAGAATATAAGTCTCATAATCCATTATTTCTCTCCCTTCATCCCTATTTAGTCATTGTCTAACATAACTATACTAATAATTATATTGAACTAATTGCACTATATTATTTATACTCTATATGTTTTCACTAAATAATGTACCTATTTCGATTCCCTCTAAAATATCAGTAATAACATTAGGTGTAGATCCTTCGGCTATTATCATAGATGCATTTGCATTTACCACAATCTCTGCAGCCTTGATTTTAGTCGCCATTCCACCAGTCCCAAGACTTGTTCCAGCCCCTTCTGCTGACTCTCTAATTTCATCGGTTACTTTTTTCACATTATAAATTATTTTTGCATCAGGATTTGTTCTAGGATTTGAATCATACAATCCATCAATATCAGAAAGTATTATAAGTAAATCTGCCCCTATCAATGTTGTAACCATCGCAGATAACGTATCATTATCCCCAAATGCATTGTTGTCTCCAACCATTATTTCATCAACTATTACAGCATCATTCTCGTTAACAACAGGAATAACTCCTTGCTCAAGTAACATTAAGAATGTATTATGTGCATTTAAGTGCCTTGTATTATCTTCAATATCCTCTTTTGTCAAAAGAATTTGTGCTATAGTTTTTCCATACTCAGAAAAGAATTTCTCGTACATGTGTATTAAAATACCTTGCCCAATAGCTGCAGCAGCTTGCTTTTCCGGTATTGTTTCCGGCCTTATGGTATGTCCCAGCTTCCCCATACCTGCTCCTATAGCTCCAGATGTGACAAGCACTACCTGAATTCCTTGATTATGTATATCTGCTAATTGTCTTATAAGACTTTCAATATGTTTATAATTTAATAGTCCTGTAGAATGTGTTAATGTTGAAGTTCCTACCTTTACCACAATTCTTGCTACATCTTTTAGATATTCTTTTCTATTATTCATATAAATACTCTCCCTCTTATCTTAAACTCTCACCAGATATTTTCATATGTAAGTCTCTAATATTTTATGTAATATTAAAAATATTCTATATATAATTAATTTAATCTTACACCATATAAAGATAAATTTCCATTTAAATATATCACGTAATAATTGCAACTTACTTTCACAGTTTGGTATAATACATTTTTAGCTAGTTATAATTACGGCCTGTGTATGCCCACACTCATTTGCTTAAAATAAAAGCAGATTATACTCTAAAATAAATTAGAAGCATTTTGTATCATCATCAATTTAATGATATAATTACTTTATTGTCATTAGTAATCTTTAGAATAAACTAATATGCATATTGGTTTATTTAAAGTGACTTAAAATGATTAAATAAAAAATGTAAAGTGGGAATTTAAAATGAGAGATTCAAAATTAGAAAGAGCAATAAATAGAATAGATAATGAAATTGCTGCTATGAACATAGCTAAAAAATACTTATCAAATACACAAGAGATAAGCACCGTACAGGAGACATTAAATAATAAAAGACAATTAATTGCAGATGATTTGTATGTTGATGACAAAAAATGTTATGCAATGTGCTGTGACATTATAGAAGGGATGCTAGATAAAGAATTAGCAAAAGAAGCTCAACTAGAGCTACTTGAAATGATCAGACAAAACTTCGGAAGACAATCACCAAATGTATCTAAAAAAAGTAGTGGACTTAATGCCTGGTTAAAAGAACTTTGTATTGAATACCATTGGATTAAAAATGAAGAAACTGATTGGGATACAATGGTCATTACTGGATTTGGATTATACGAATAAACCACGTTAAATTTAGAATTACAATTAAATTGCTAGTAATAATTAACCACCATGTTGATGCTTCATTCAGCCTGGTGGTTAATTTATTCTAAGTCAGATTAAAAAAATTAGTTATTAACTCTTTAAAATAAAATTTTTATTTATTTACTATTGGGACATTTTTTGCATCATTATTTCTCATTTTTTTATTTTTATCACCCTTTCCTTGAACTTCTGGTGGCATTGGTCTACTCATTCCTTTTTTAGCCATTGTTTTCTCTCCTTAAATTTATTTATTTTTATATTTTATATTAACTTTTATTTCATGTTACGTTATTATTTATTCTTTTCCTTTAATTTCGTTGTTAATGTCTATGACTTCCTCTTGATTTAAACTTGTTAAATCTAAAATTTCAATCATTCCCTTTCCTTCTTCAAGCAGGTCTTTTACATTTTCAACTTCCTCTTCATGTTGGCCTTTTGGTAATTTTGTTTTATTCATAAACTTATATTTACCTCCTTTATATTTCAAATAGGATATTATAATACTTTATTTTTAACCTATAAGGTAACTTTTATTCTAAATTGACAATTAAAAATATGAATATTAAATTTATATACATTAAAGCCCATAAATAATTATATATAGCATATATTCTATATATTTTGCAGTATCAATAATTTAATATTTGTAAATGATAATAACATATTATTAAATAGGAGGTCTTTTAATATGCGTGAAGGATTAATTCCAACTTTGTTAGGTACAGTTGTAACTGCTGCTGGAGCATCATTTTCAAAAAATGACATAAAAAAGAATAACATGCTCCCTATGATTGAAGCAGGTGTTATTGGATTTGGACTCGCTCACATTGTGCTAGGAGCAATCGATCTTGTTGAGCACAAAAAATAGTTTGCTTTACTATCTTTATACTAAAAGCTAAAAAATATTTTAAGCTTTTAGAAAAACAATCTAGAACAGAAAAGCTGATTAGAATTTTTTTTCTAATCAGCTTTTTTTGTATTTAAAATTTATTCTTTTGAAACTTTATCTACTACTATTAAAACATCTTTTAAAAAAGTTCTACATATTAACGGTGCTTTTTACCTTAACCTTTTTCGCTGCAATTAAGAATATTACCATTGCTACAATTGCTGCTATAATACCTGCTGGATATGAAATACTTTGGGAAAGTTGAAAACCCTCTGGAGCAATTAAAATATATGAGGTACATACAGCGGTCATAAATGTAGCAGGCACAGTTGCAATCCAGTGTTTTTTGCCTATGCTTACCATATACATTCCTGCTGTCCATAACACTATAGTAGCTAAAGTCTGGTTAGACCATCCAAAATATCTCCATATTATTGCAAAATCTAATTTAGCTATTATAAATCCTACAACAAATAATGGAACACTAATTAGAAGTCTATTTTTGATAGGGCTTTGATTAAATTTAAATACATCAGCTATTGTTATTCTAGCACTTCTAAATGCTGTGTCGCCAGAAGTTATAGGACAAGCTACAACTCCAAGTATAGCTAGTATTCCGCCTACTTTACCAAGTAGACCAATTGAAGATTCATTTACTACCCATGCTGCTGTATGACCTGGTATTGCCATTGTCGCATTTAACTGAGGCACTCCACCAAAGAAACTCATTGCTACAGCTGCCCAAATTAGTGCAACTATTCCTTCTACTATCATCGCACCATAAAATATTTTTTTGCCTTGCTTTTCACTAGATATACACCTTGCCATTAAGGGTGATTGAGTCGCATGAAAACCTGAAATAGCCCCACAAGCAATAGTTATAAATAACATAGGAAATAATGGATTTTTACCGGGATTTGAATGCATATTAACTAAATTAGATATTGTTACTTCTGGAATAGGTACCCTTTCAAAAATCATGGCAAAAGCAAGACCAACTGCCATAAATAATAAACAAAAACCGAATATTGGGTATATTTTTCCGATAAGCTTATCTATTGGGATCATCGTTGCTAAAATATAATATGCGAATATTATATAAATTAGTGTTTGAAAATTCATTCCTGTTAACCCTTTTAAAATACCTGCTGGTCCAGTTACGAAAACCACTCCTACGAGTACTAAAAGTATAACTGAAAATACCCTCATAAAGTTTTGAAAACCTTTTCCAAGATATTTTCCTACAACCTCAGGTATACTTGCACCATCATGTCTTACTGATAACATACCTGAAAAATAATCATGGACTCCACCTGCAAAGATACAGCCAAATACAATCCACAAAAATGCTGCTGGTCCCCACATTGCACCTGCAATTGCACCAAATATAGGCCCAAGTCCTGCAATGTTAAGAAATTGGATTAAAAAAATCTTCCAACCAGGCATCTCAACAAAATCTACACCATCCGCAAGCCTAACAGCTGGAGTTTTAATTTTTTCATCTGCCCCAAATGCTTTTTCCACAATTGTACCATAAATAAAATAACCTGCTATAAGAGCTATAATTGCTAAAATAAATGATACCATTTTAACCCCTCCTAAATAATTTATTAGTTAAATTAATTTATTATTTATTAACTAAATTATACTACAATTTTAGTAGTTTGAATACGGTTTCATACATAGAAAAGCAAAAATCACACGAAATATTTTTATATACCCATTATTTTTTTAAACTCAATTATAATTGTTTCTGCTTACAGGTATATCTATCTTCTCCTCTAACATCTTTAGCATAAATGTATTGTTAAATAATAGAATTATCTCCATTGTTTTATCAGCATTTATAATATATGATCTATTACTTCTAAAAAATATTCTTTCGAAAGCCTTTTGTTGAAAACTCATAAGAAAATATATACTTTTTACAATGTTTAAAGCACGTTAAAATGGGTGCGCCAATAAAAGTATTAAACTCATTTCTAAAACTTCTATTATAAGAACACCGATTAGTCCATAAATCCACTTACTATTTTCATTTGATTTCTTGTATATCATACTTGCCACTATTCCTGATATAATCAGGGTTAATCTTCTTAAAGTTTCCTATACTGAAAACTAAAAAACAATAGCAATAACATAGCTTAAATTATTGGTAAAACTGCTCATAAGTTCAATCATACATATTAACTCCATTTCGCTTAAGGCATGTACCTAAAAATGTTTTATAAACAATATATACGCCATTCTACAATATATAAAGATATAAAATTTATGTTATAATTAATATAATATTACAATTAGCAAATTAATATCATTGGTTCACTGTAAGTTTTCTTCGCATATTAATTGTTTTGTACTATAAAAATTTACAGTGAGCATAACAATTTGTAATTATTATTTGCTACAGAAATCTACAGGAGGGTCCTTTAATGAGAATGATTTTTTTTGATACAGAAACTACTGGCATAAGACCAGGTAGCATATGTCAGCTCAGTTATATACTTGTTGATACTGATTATAAGCCTACAAAAACTATAGGTAACAATATATTCTTTACAGTTGATTATATAGAACCATCAGCACAAGACGTGCATGGTTTTAGTGTGGAAGCTTTATCTGATTTAAGCAATGGCAAAACATTTGAAGATTCTTACAAAGATTTTATTGATGATTTTACAACGGCAGATATACTTATAGGCCACAATGTTAATTTTGATATAAAATTTTTAACTCATGAGCTTGAAAATTGTGGACACAGTTTAACCCCTAAACATATATTTTGCACTATGAAATATTATAAAGATATTTGTAAACTTCAAACTGCACGTGGAGGTCATAAAAATCCAAAATTATCAGAAGCCATTAAATTTCTTAATTTAAATGAAACTCAAATAAATGTAAAAAGCAACGAGTATTTTGGAGATACGTCAAATTTTCATGATGCCAGATTTGATACTACTGCAACATATTTGCTAGTAACAGAAGGCATTAAAAAAGGTTTTATTCCAAAACATTATTTTTCAAAAATTGCGGAATAATTCATTTTATTATATTCTGATATTGCAGAAATTATACAAAATCACTTTCGAACATGTTTAATGTATACATATACCTTATAAAAAGTAATTACCTATATTTAAGAATGTATTGTATTATTTACAATATAATACAATACATTTATTTAATTATACTAATACTTTAATAAATTAGTTGTTACTATTTAAGAAGTTTTTCGAACCTACTCCACACCTTACTATCAGCCTTTTTTATATTTATAATTTTAAATTTTTCATTAACAAAAGCATGTGTAGTACTCCCCCTCGCCAAAATTTTTCCATCGCATTCTCTTACTGCATTATAATTAAATATTACCTTGGCACCATTTAATTCTTTTATAAAAGTCTGAATTATAATTTTGTCTTCATTTTTTGCACCTTCTATGTACTTGCAAGAGCTTTCAACTACTGGTAACATAATGTTATTTTGTTCCATTTCTTTATATGTCATCCCTATCGCTGTTATATATTCAGTCCTGCCTACTTCAAACCAAACATAATAATTTGAATGATGTACAATTCCCATTTTATCTGTTTCAACATATCTTACTTTTAGCTTTGTTTCATTGATATACATGTTCATTTCTCCATTCTACATTTATAATAGTCTTAGATTGTTAAAATTCATAAATAATACCATCACAAAATATTCTTTTAATAACTCTATTATCTATATATATTTGAATTGTATCACCTTTTTTTAGATATAATTCAACTGGTAAATCAAGGTCACTAATAAAGTTACCTGATTTTATTTTTAATTTTGTCCTATGAAAGTGAGTCCTACCAACCAAATCCTCAATATTTGCACCTAGGAGCAATCCTTGTCCTGAGAGCATACTATCAATTTGTATTCTTGGATACTCAGTAATCATTGCGACCATAGGAATATCATTTCCTATTTTATCAGTGTTAATAAATTCTATCTCTTCATCTATAATAATAGAATCATTTTCAATAACTGCCTTGCTAATATCCACCAAGAAATAAGATCTGATTTGTGAATTTTCTATTTTTTTATAATGAAAATTATCCTCATCTCTTAATATTCTAAGATATACCAGTTTTAACAATTCCTCAGGAGAATTATTTTTATATTTGCCAAGTTCTTTTGTTATTATATTATCTATACTTTTATGTAGTCTTGGCTCATTAATTTTCCCTAACATACTTTTACAACCTAAAAAACTAGCTAGTTCAGATTTAACTTTATTTATATTAAAATCCTTATCGTTTAATTTAACATCTGTATTGGCTGCCATAAATACATTCGTATATTGTGGATATGCACATTGAATAAATCCTAAAAACTTTTTATTTCTATCATAAACATTAAAAGGCATATTATACCACTTCCTTATTTCGTATTTTAGCTTAATCATTAAAATTTATTTTATTACATATTATATATTATACATTATCTATGAATTTTTGGAAATAAAAAGCCTATAAAACCGAAGCCTTATAGGTTATACTTTACTTGTTTATTTTATCTTCTAAATGAAGAGTTGTCATTTTGTTGTTTTCTTGCCTTTCTACAATCGGCACATCTTTGTGGTTCGTTTTCGTATCCTTTTTCTTTGTAAAAAGCTTGTTCACCTTCAGTGAATACAAACTCTTTCCCACAGTCTTTACAAACTAACTTTTTATCTTCCATTTTCCATTTCTCCTTTCGATTAGAAATATATATTTAAATTTATTTTCATTATAACTATTAAAATGCAAAATTACCATTTTTCAATATGATTACTTCTTTTCCATCTGCTGTAATACCTGTTATTTTCAAGTCTTCTGTACCAACCATAAAATCTTCATGCATAAATGAATCATTAACTCCTAATTTTGAAAGTTCATCATCACTTAAATTTTCACCATTTTCTATACATACCGGATATGCTTTTCCAATGGCTAGATGACATGATGCATTTTCATCGAAAAGTGTATTGTAAAACAATATATTTGAATTTGATATTGGAGAATTATATGGAACTAAAGCCACCTCACCAAGATAATAAGATCCCTCATCAGTTTCAATTATGCTCTTTAAAATATCATAACCTACATCTGCTTTACAATCCACAATTCTCCCTTTCTTAAAAGTAAGAGAAAAATTTTCGATTAAATTTCCATTATAGTTTAATGGTTTTGAGCTAAAAACAATTCCATTAACTCCATCCTTTTTAGGAAGTGTATAAACTTCTTCAGTAGGAATATTAGCCATAAATTCTATACCTTCTGGTGTATAATCTGATCCCCCAAGCCATATATGATCTTTAGGAAGCTCAATTTTAAGATTTGTACCCAACGAATTTTTATATTCTAAGTATTTAAAGTTATTAGAGTTTAAAAAATCCATACTAGTCTTTAAATTGTTTTTGTGTATTTCCCATGATGCAACAGGATCATCAGTATCAACTCTTACAGTTTTAAATATAGCATTCCAAAGTTTTTCCATTGCTTCATTCTCTGATGATTTTGGGAAAACTTTTTTTGCCCATGATTTAGTAGGAATTGATGCTATACACCAAACATTTTTATTGCTCATAAGTCTATCTCTATATTCCTTTATTGCAACACTAGCAGCTTTATTAGCTTTAGACATTCTAACTGGATTAACGTCCTTCATAAGTTCAGGGTCAGATGCTGAAATACTTAAAAAAGCGGATCCCATTCGTGCATTCGATAAATAAAATTCTTTCTGCCACTCTGGATATTCTTCAAAAACCTCTTCAGGCGCATTCATATATTTAATTTTTGAAGATAATTCATCTCTCCAATTAATAATTACATCCCTAGCTCCTTCTTTATATGCAATTTTAGTAACAATTCTAGTAAAATAGGCACATTCTATAGGAGAATTAATTACAAGTGTTTGATTCTTTTGAATATTAATTCCTATCTTTATTAATAAAAGAGCATATTTATCTAATAATTTATTATTCATAATTTAGCTTTAGCGAGTGAGTATATCACAACTATTATCCACATTCACTAAATGCTCACTTCCTTTCACAATTTAGATAATACATTAACCTATCTATAGTTTATTATGCATATCATTTAAGGAAATTATACCATAAAAATCTATGTATGAATATTTTTCTTCAATATAATTACTTTTTTTGTAAATCATGTTGTTATAATTTAATTTTATTTAACTGGTAACAACTACTTACTACTTCTGCATTATGTGTACTAATATTATTTTTTCTATTTTAAAATATCTCTAGATTTAGCTCTACCACCATGTAATCTTGAAAATGTTAACACAGCCCCAATTAAACAAATAATTGCAGCAGTTATGTATACAGTTCTCATACCGTAAATAAATGCATCATTTCGTCCTACTATATAATTAGTTACTCGATGCCCAATTTTATAGCTCATCCGATTATACAAAAGAGCAGTTGATAAAGCTATTCCACATACCATTCCAAGATTTCTTACAAGCCCATTAATGCTTCCTGCAATACCTAACTTATCCTTTGGTACTGTTGACATTACTAGAGAATTATTAGGTGATTGAAATAAACCATTTCCAACGGACATAACCGCTATAAAAAACACCATACTTAAAAGACTAGTTTGCTCATTTAAAGTAGACATTAATAGTAATCCAATTCCTGTAACCACAAGACCTATAAACGTTAAGATTTCTGATCCAATTTTATCTGACAAATATCCACTAGTTGGTGCCACTACAGCCAAAACCAAAGGGGATATCATAAGTATTAGCCCAGTAAAAGAGGGTGAATACCTAAGTACGTCCTGAAGATAAAAAGGTTGTATAATTACTGAACAAAATATCGATACAAAAGATATAAACGCGCAAAATATAGAGAGTGAAAATAATTTATTTTCAAAAATCTCTAACTGCAGTAAAGGATTTTTGCGTTTCTTTTCCACAATGATAAATGCAATAAAAGAAACAATCGCTATCAAAAATGCCACTAAAATTATAGGATGAGTAAATCCAATTTCTTGTCCCTTTCCTATAGCTACAAATAGGGGAACTATAGCAAATGCAAACAACGCTGCACCAAGTCCATCCAATTTTACTTTTTCTGTTTTGTGAGCTTTTGGCAGTATCTTTATTCCATAAAATAAAGTTATTATGCCTATTGGAACATTTATTAAGAATATATATTCCCAGCTGCTGGCATCCACTATAAATCCTCCAAGTGCTGGTCCTACCATTGCTCCTAAAGCCACGAATGTACCTACAATTCCCAGTGCCCTTCCTCTTTCTTTTGCTGGAAACACTCCAGTGATAATTCCTTGATTATTTGCCATAGTAGCTGCCGCTCCTATTGCCTGCACTACTCTAGCTATAACCAAAATTGGAAGTGAACTCGTTATTCCACAAAATAACGAACCCATTGTAAATATACCTATTCCAAACTTAAACACTTTTGTTTTGCCAAGCATATCACCTAATCTACCAAAAATTAATATAGCTGCTGAAATAACAATTAAATAACTTGTTACTACCAATTGGATACCCGCCGATGATACGTTCAATGCCTTAGCCATTACAGGTAAAGCTACATTTACAACACTACTATCTAACGTACACATAAAAGTTACCATTACTACAATAAATAGAATTACCCATCTATTTTTAAAATTACTATCTTTTACTGACTCCATTAATATTCTCCTTTTATGATTATGTATTTATTTTTTTTATATTACTTAAAATTTTATTCAATGAATCTATTGTGATAACTTTCTCATTATAGTCTAAGTCTTCAGTTATTAGGGTAGACAATTTATGAATTTGATTAAGAACTTTTGGGATTATAGCCTTAGCCTTTTCTGTTAAATATAACTTATAAGCTCTGCAATCAGTTTCATCTTTATTCTTATCTAAGTATCCAAGTTTTATAAGCTTTGTTATCGTCCTTGCTGACATTGCCTTATCGCAGCCTATTTCTTCGCTTATTTTATTTTGACTAATGCCCTCATTTCCCCTTAATATAAGTAAGTATGGATAACAACCACTACTTAATTGATACTCTTTTAGCACCTTATCCAAATAAATCTGAGTAGCTCTGAAAATTTTACTATTAAGCTTAATCAGATACATTATATCTTCCTTCAATATTCAACACCGCCTTTTTTAACCTTCCATACCACTTTTTTAGTTGATTTGTCAACCTTTATTAGTATAAATATATTTTGTTGACTTGTCAACTATTAATTTCTATATATAAATACAACTTCTACACACATAAAAATCATTTAGTAACTATTCTAAATTTGAAAAATCAGTAACATAAAATAAAGTTCATCATAATAATATAATGAATAAAACTTATATAAGGAGATTATCATGAAAAATTATTCAATGAATGCAATGAGATGTAAATATATGAGATCAGTAGGTCCTAATATAAAGATGATGCCTATGGATAAAATGCCATCAGTAGATCCTATGATGCAAATGAAGCCCATGGATAATATGGCACATGCTCAAATGAAACATATCGATAATATGCCACCAATTGATCCTATGATGCAAATGATATCTATGCGTCAAATGATGCAAATGCATCCTGCCATGTATATGATACAAATGAATCAGATGATGACTATGATGCAAATGATGACAATTAATCCTATGTTGCAAATAAGTCCTGTAATATACATGATGCAAATGAATCAGATGATGGCTATGAGTCAAATGATGATAATGAATCCTATGAGTTCGATGAAACCTATGGCAAACAGAGACAATGAAGAATAGTAATTTCTACTTAATGTTCTAAAACTTACATTTTTATATAACCCAATGTTATGAATAAAAATACATTGGGTTGTTTCTATTACTTCTATCTATTTAACATTATGTAATTATGTGCTTAAACCCTAATGTTGTTTTATATTTGCTTTCGACCATTTTAATGTCATATTATTATAAATAATGCCTATTATCATTAATATATTTAATAAGGTTCAAGTATGTAACACATAGTACTGTTTTAATGACTTTTCTTTCTAATATAAGCTTTATTAGTTCATTAATCCTACTATTTATTTTGCTATGATATACTTATATAAATATGTATATCGAATAAGGAGTGTATAAAATGTGTGAAAAATCAAAGATGCTAAGTGGTGAAATATATAATGCCTATGATAAAGATTTAGTACTCTTAAGAAATAAAGCTAGGCATCTTACAAAGTTATATAATAATTCCGACCCCGAAGAAACTACGCAGAGAATAAATATTCTAAAAAAACTATTTGGAAAAATAGGTGGAAATTTTGAAATAGAACCTCCCTTTAATTGTGATTATGGAACAAATATAGAGATTGGTGAAAACTTTTATGCCAATTTTAATTTTTTAATACTAGATGATGGCCTCGTTAAAATTGGAGATGATGCATTATTTGCTCCTAATGTATCTATATTTACTGCAACTCACCTAGTTGATCCAACGTTAAGACCTAAAAACGCTGATTATACAAAGGCTGTTACAATAGGAAATAATGTATGGGTTGGTGGAGGAGCTATAATAAACCCTGGAGTATCTATTGGTGATAATAGCGTAATCGGTTCTGGTAGCGTAGTAACAAAGGATATTCCAGCTAATGTTGTTGCTGTAGGAAACCCTTGTAGAATATTAAAATACATTAATAAATAACATTAAATATTGAAATATACATAATTAAATAACTAGAAAAATAGATGAGGCAAATTACTGAGAAATATATTTCAGTAATTTGCCTCATCTTGATTTTAGATCACTCAACTGGATGATTATATATCATTCGATCATATACATGGTTAAACCCCATTTTACGATACAGGCTTTTAGCCCTCTTATTATCAAGGTCTACGTGAAGAGACAAATTACCATCTGTTAATTCAATAGCACGTCCAATTAGTTCAGATGCAACACCGCGTCCCTTATTACCTGGTTTAACGCCAATATAAGCTAAATGATATGTAGGAATAAATCTTTCAAATCCCATATTGACGATAATACAAATACCTTGTTCTTCCCCATTTCTCTTGGCTATTAACAAAAATCCTTCTTTCATAGCCTTTTCTATAGCATCTACTGTTTCTCCAACTGAATCATTATAATCAGATAACCAAGAACGAGTCATCTCAAGTAAATCCTCTTTGTTTTTATCATTAAAACTTTTAATTTCGCATACTTCAATTTCGCTTCTTCCATTATTTAAAATAATCAGATGTTTTCCGTTTTTCAAAAGTCCACTCTGAGCCTTTTGAATAAATGCTGCCATTGCATAGGATTCATCTTTTGAAACTATGACACCCTCAAGTTCACGTAGCATAGCAGATGCTTTTTTTAAATCTTCTTCTTCAATACCAATCATTTCAACACGTGTCTCTAAAATAATTTTCATTATTATCTTTACGATTTCTGTGTGTTTATCTGGTAAATAATCATCTTTTTTTTCTGTTATATTCTTATCATTTTCATCTTGGTCAATGTGCATCTTTTTAGCATATTCATCCAAGACATCTTGCCACAATGGTCTAGAACCACATAACAATTGGGGTAATTCGCTTAATTCTTCTTCTACCCAACTTTTCATAAGCCCACTATAAATACTTGATAGTGTATACCCATACCCTAACTGAAGAGTAATGGTATCAACTTTATAATCCATTCGCTTCAAACATTCGGTAGTCATGTCCTCGAGTACCAAGTGGCTTATTATATTATTTAAATTCCACTCACACATTAAATACATGTTATTTTCCTCTGCTATATCTCTTAATTGCAAACGTGAAAACGTATTTTTTTTATCTCTTAAATCCATTAAAATATCTTTGTTTAAACGTGATAATTTCCATTTTTCTTGTTTAAATAATGGAACCCTTACTTCCAATTCATTTAGTTTTGCAAATAACATTACCGATTTTATGTAACATTTGGAACCATCAACTAGAATTTTTGAAAATCCATTAGTAATAGCATCTCTTACTAATACCTCTGCAATACGATCATATTTATGTCCTGATGGATTAGCTCCTTCAAGCTTTAAATATATTTCTTCAATACCTAATGCTTTTTCCATTTTTCTTGCTCTCATTAATGGCGTTCTTCCACTTTTTCGCATAATATCTCCTTCCATACTTAATGTAATTAAATAAAAAAACATTCTAACTTCTTTTAAACCTTTAAAGTTAGAATGCCCATTTTGCTAAGATATAATTGTCTATACTATATCATTTTTGGTTTAATTCTGCAAATATTGATTATGCCACTACATATGAACTAACTAAAACTAATCTCATTCAAAACAAAACTATTGAATTTTTTGTCGATTGTTATTATAATGATAATGTTATCATAAAATAAAATAAAACATATTTAACATCTAACATTGAAAGGAGAAAACATGTCAAAAAAAATAAAACATACTAAGAAATTAACACTTGTATCATTAGTTTTAATGATTTTTACTTCAGTTTACGGATTTAATAACATGCCTAGATCATTTTATATAATGGGGTATGCCGCTATTCCATGGTATATTCTGTCAGGACTGGCATTCTTTGTTCCTTTTGCTTTCATGATGGCTGAGTTTGGTACTGCTTTTAGGAATGAAAAAGGTGGAATATACTCATGGATGTCAAAATCAGTAGGTCCTAAATTTGCTTTTATGGCAACGTTCATGTGGTATTCATCTTATGTAGTCTGGATGGTTAATGTTGCTTCAGGAGTTTGGATTCCAATATCAAATGCGCTATTTGGTAAAGATACAACACAAAGTTGGGCTTTATTTGGTATGACTGGATTAACCGGTCCTAAAACTCTAGGCATACTTGCAGTCCTTTGGATAATATTTGTTACGGTTATGTCAACTAAAGGGTTAGAGAGCATTAAGAAATTTACTTCTGTAGGTGGAACTGCAGTTGTAGCGGCAAACGTACTTCTATTTGTTGGAGCTATACTGGTACTTATAGGTAATCATGGACAATTAGCTCAGCCAGTAGTTGGATTAAGCTCATTTACGCAATCACCAGATCCCGCTGCTAGTGGAAGTATGGTTTCAGCATTTGCATTCATAGTATTTGCTATATTTGCTTATGGTGGAATAGAAGTTGTTGGAGGCCTAGTTGATGAAACAGAAAATCCAGAAAAGACATTCCCTAAGGGAATAGTTCTTTCAGCAGCAGTTATCTCAATTGGATATTCACTTGGTATATTTCTAGTTGGTGTGTTTACTAACTGGGCATCTGTTATGAATATCAAATCTGTTAATTTAGGTAATGCTAGTTATGTAGTCATGGGTAATCTAGGATATGCTCTTGGTGATGCATTCGGTGCTAGTCAAGCAACAAGTATAGCAATGTCACATGGAGTAGCTAGATTCTTTGGATTTTCAATGTTCTTAACTCTAACAGGTGCATTTTTCGCATTAATGTTTTCCCCATTAAAACAAATAATTGAAGGTACTCCGCCTAAATTATGGCCTGGTAAAATGGCAGAAATGAAAAACGGAATGCCTCAAAATGCTATGTGGGTTCAAGCTGCAGTTGTTTGTGTTATGATTGTTCTTATAGCCTTCGGTGGAAGTAGTATGAAAAAGTTCTTCGTAATATTGGTATCAATGACTAATGTGGCTATGACTATTCCATACATGTTTATAGCGTATGCTTTTATACCATTTAAGAAAAATAAAGATATTATTAAACCTTTTGAAATGTTTAAAACTTACAAAAGTGCTGTAGTATGGACAATCGTAGTTATATTCACTGTTGGATTTGCAAATTTCTTCTCAATTTTACAACCCGCACTTACAGGAGATATAAAAACAACCATTTGGAGTATAGCTGGGCCTGTATTCTTTGCATTAGTTGCATTTTTAATGTATAGATCTTATGAAAAAAAATGTGTAAAAAACTAATAAACCATAAAAGATGATTTCTACTTAGAAATCATCTTTTTTATATTTTAATAACTATTATCAGTTTATTTTATTAAATCAACAAACTCACCATCTACAATATTCTTTAATGTATTTGCATTTATTTCTATTTGATACCCTACTTTACCTGCGCTTACAATTATCTTATCTATTTCAAGTGCTGCTTTGTCAATATATGTTTTATACTTTTTTTTCATACCTATAGGGGAACATCCACCTCTAATATATCCCGTTTGCTTTTTAAGTTCCTTTAGATCTAACATTTCTACACTCTTCTCATTAGTTGCTTTAGATACTTTCTTAAAGTCTATTTCCTCTTTAACTGGAATAAGAATAACATAAATTTTTTTAGAATTTCCATGTGTTACTATCGTTTTATAAAGATATTTTTCCTCTCTCCCTATCTTCTTTGCCACAGATACTCCATCTACTTTATCATCTTTAACCTCATAAGTTATAACATCATACTCTATATTCATTTTATCTAAAATTCGCATAGCATTTGTTTTTATCATTATTTTTCCCCCGTTATCTTAATAATTTAAAGTATACCGTTAGCTTATAAACTATCTTTATTATATTCTCTTTCTGCGCCCTATGCACATAAATACAATTATGCACTGCACATTATATTAATGCACTTAAGTTTTATTTAACAATATTTTGGAAGCTTCAAGTCTGCCATCCTCTTCGAAGCTGTTGCAGCGACCCAGGAGATGATTTAATAACAAAAAAAAACTATCGAAATAAACTTCAACAGTTTTTTGTAAATAGGATTGAAAGTTAGCACTTTTAATTTAATATTAACTAACAATAATACTAATACTTTTAATAATTTCTTCCTCCAAGTAAATTTCCAATTAAAAGTATTCTAACTATGTCTCCAAGTCCACCTCCACCGTAAAACCGATATCCATATTGTCTCATATCATCATTATCCTCGTCCTTATGATTTTTTTTGTACTTGTCGCATATATCTTTACACATATTATCCATTTTATCTTTACTAGGACAATACATTCTTCCATGTTTTGCTACAATCATATCATAATGATGTTTAACCATTGGATAAATCCTGATATAAACCTTAGGATACATACTTTTTAAATCTTCATCATCTGACTCACCCATAGGCATATTCATCATAGACATATTAGCCATAGACATACACTCACCAAAGTTTTCACACTCTTTACAGCGATAATCGTACATAAGTACCTCCAAAATAATATTTATATTATATATTACTCCACTATCCCTGCTTTGTTACTATAACACATATTATCCTCTTAAAATATAATTTACTATCTAAACATTTTTCCAAATAAAATAACCTAGGCAAATGATATAATGCCTAGGTTATCTCCATGATATGATTAATATTATGCTACTATATCTCGTTTTGTAAAACCTATATAAGAAATAGTATTAAAAATTATAAAATAAACTATCAATACAGTAATTGAGAATGTCATTGTCATACCCTTAACTAATGGCTCCCCGCTAATATATTGGTTTAAATTAGTGTTTGCAAACAAGATGTATTTTGACCAATCATATCTAGCAAGTACTACTGTTATTACATTCCCTACAGTTAAAAGAAAAACTCCAATTCCTATAGCCATTGCGCTATTATGAAAAACTGTAGAAATCATAAATGATAAAGTAACCATCATAAGCAAGTTTATAGACTCAAGGCCATAAAGCTGCACAATATGTGATACCATGTTAATTTCAGTGATTACTCCACTAGAATTAGTAAGCAATGGTGTACCTGCACCCTTGAAACTAAACAATATGCCTCCTAGAATAAATGATAGTGCTAATAGTACTAAAAGCATTAGAATAATATGTTCTATAACAGCAATATATTTTGAAAGCAGTATCTTCCAACGCTTTGAAGGTCTAATTAGTAATGGTTTAATTGTTCCCCCTGAGAACTCATTTGCTACTATTCCACCACCCATTACAATTGCAAAAAGGGCAATTAAAGATATAAAGTTACTTGCTATTCCTTCTACAAATCCCCATAATGAGTTGCTTTGTATAGGTTGAACATCATGTTTAAGACGATATTCATTAGTTTGTAATTGCTTAACAGCTGCATCCTTTTGTGTTTTTACTGTTTCTGGTTTAGCTATCATTTGCTTAATAAATTGATCTTCAGTAGTTATATCTGCTTTCCAATTACTAGCAGATGCTTGTGGAACCGCAAATCTAGTTACTAATCCTGCTACTACTATAAGGATAACCATTATTCCCATCATCACCCATGTGCTAGTATGATGCGCAAGTTTCATGTTTTCATTACGAACTAAATTTATTAAATTACGCAATTTCGTTACCCCCTGTCATTTCTAAAAATTTATTTTCTAAACTTTGTTGTACCTTACTAACGCTATAAATTTTAATTCCCTGACCTACAAGTTTTTCAACTAACTCAGGAATATTTTCTATAGACTCATTAATTTTAATTTCCTTATCATTTATCTGTGGTTTATATTTGCTATTAAGACTTTCTAAATATGTTTTTGCTTTTTCAATTGGTGTAACAATCAAAGATATAACTGAATCATCTACATCATCGAGCATTTCTCTCATATCCTGAATTCCAACTAATTTACCATTTTGTATTATTCCTACTCGATCACACATAAGCTCCATTTCTGAAAGCAAATGACTAGATACGATAACCGCAACATTTTCCTCTTTTGCAAGGGTTCTCAAATGAGTACGTAGTTCATGAATTCCAGCAGGGTCGAGTCCATTAGTAGGCTCATCAAGCACTAATAGTTTTGGAGAATTAATTAAGGCTTGTGCAACACCTAGCCTTTGCCTCATTCCTAAAGAATATGTCTTTATTTTATCATGTATCCTTTTTTCAAGACCAACAATTTTAATAACCTCATCAATACGTTCTTTCTTTATATATGGGTACATTCTCCAAAAATGAACTAGGTTTTGATATCCAGTTAAATATTTATATAAATCTGGATTTTCTATAATTCCACCCACCTTAGCAATTGCTTTTTCAAAATTTTTCTCAACATTATAACCATCAATGTATATTTCACCCTTAGTAATAGACATAAGTCCTAAAAGCATTTTAATAGTAGTGGTTTTACCAGCACCATTAGGTCCAAGAAAACCAAACACCTCACCAGAATGCACATCAAAAGTAAGATCATCTATTATAACTTTTTTTCCAATTTTCTTTGTAACATTCTTAATTTGTACTATATTTTTCACACCCATATTAAACCTCCTTATATGTATTTTAATTGTTCAGCCCTCAAAATGGCCATTGACATAAGGTATTATAACACTTGGTACTCCATACTTCAAACTAACATTTTTAGCATTAGGTGGTTGTAAAGCAATCTTAAAAGTCTACATTAATTACAAATATATTTTGCTTTTCAATTGATTTTCAAACATCAAAAAAACTACTGAAATATATATTAGCAGTTTCACGCAAAAGATTATAAATTTCTTTCTATCAACAAAATTTTAATCGACAATATACTCTATTTTTGTGTATAATATCGTATAAAAATATATTCGCATTATTGACAATATTCAGTAAAAGCATTATCATAGCTTTTAAACTATAAAGAATAAAAATATATATGAAAGAAGGTCTTGTTATGAGTGTTGAAAGTGTTAAAAAATTTTTTATTGATCACGGACTTGAAGATCCAGTGTTTAATCTTGAAGAATGTGGTGCTACTGTTGATCTTGCCGCTAAAACCCTCGGTGTTCAGCCAGCTTTAATCGCAAAAACATTATCATTTCGTCTTAAAGAGAGTAATATTTTAATTGTTACTAAAGGAGATGCAAGAATAGATAATAGGAAATACAAAGATTTCTTCAAAGTAAAAGCAAAAATGTTAGATCACGATGAAGTTGCAAAGATAACAGGGCATCCAGTAGGTGGAGTATGCCCATTTGGTTTGATAAAACCTATTTCAGTATATATAGATGTATCTCTTGAAAACTATGAATATGTTTATCCCGCAGCTGGTTCAGCATTTACAGCATTAAAAATCAGTCCTTCAAAAATGCAAGAGCTAACTAAAGCTGAATATATTAATGTTTGCAAATAAATCAAATTAGTATAAAATAATTAATATTCATAAAAGCCATTGACAATAACTTTTATGAGTAATATACTATGAACTAATAACTAAATACAACTTATCCAGAGCGGCAGAGGGACTGGCCCGATGATGCCCGACAACCAGCATTCTTTTATGAATGCAATGGTGTCAATTCCATCAGATTGTATAATCTGAAAGATAAGGACGATAGCATATTTTATTATACAATTTTATTGTTTATTAAAGTTAAACGTGCTGCTTTCCTTATAGGAAGGTCGCTTTTTTTTTACCTATATAAATGCATTATCACATTTTGTGACTGTTTCAGCAATAAACTATCAATATTTTTAATATTTTCCCCAAAATACAAAAATAGAATAAAAAGGAGATATTATTATGAGTGAGAGAAAATTAAGTTTTGAAACATTGCAGGTACATGCAGGACAAGTCCCTGATCCAACTACAGGTTCAAGAGCAGTTCCAATTTATCAAACATCATCTTTTGTATTTAAAAATGCAGATCATGCAGCAAATTTATTTCAGTTAAAGGAACCTGGAAATGTATATGCAAGGATAATGAACCCTACTACAGACGTTTTCGAGAAAAGAGTAGCTGCACTAGAAGGTGGCGTTGCTGGACTTGCTACAGCTTCAGGACTAGCTGCAATATTCTACGCAATACTCAATGTTGCAAGCTGTGGTGATGAAATAGTGACTGCAAGTACACTGTATGGTGGTACATATGAATTATTTAATGTTACACTTAGAAAACTTGGAATTAACGCAATATTTGTTGACCCAGATGATCCTGAAAACTTTAGAAAAGCTATAACTAGTAAAACAAAAGCACTTTATGGTGAAACAATAGGAAATCCAAAAATGAATGTTTTAGATATAGAAGCAGTAGCAAATATTGCCCACGAAAATAAAATACCACTTATTATTGACAGTACTTTTGCAACTCCTTTCCTATGCCGTCCAATTGAGTTTGGAGCAGATGTAGTTGTTCATTCAGCAACAAAGTTCATAGGTGGACATGGAACTACTATTGGTGGAATTATAGTCGATGGTGGTAAATTTGATTGGAGGGCAAGTGGCAAGTTCCCTGATTTTACTACACCAGACAAAAGCTATAATGGACTTGTATATGCCGATTTAGGTGCTCCAGCATTTGCTTTAAAGGCTAGAGTTCAATTACTTCGAAATACAGGGGCAACACTTAGTCCACAAAGTGCATTTTATTTTCTTCAGGGACTTGAATCATTGTCTTTAAGAGTTGAGAGGCATGTTTCAAACGCTAAAAAAGTTGTTGAATTTTTAAGCAAGCATCCAAGTGTTTCATGGGTTAATTATCCTGAACTCGAGTCAAGTAAATATAAAACTTTATCTAAAAAATATCTACCAAAAGGAGCTGGGTCAATATTCACTTTTGGAATTAAAGGTGGACTTGAAGCTGGGAAGAAATTTATTAACAGTGTAAAGTTATTCTCATTACTTGCAAATGTTGCGGATGCGAAGTCTCTTGTAATTCATCCATCAAGCACAACGCATGCAGAACTTAATGAAGAGGAGCAGAAAGCTGCTGGAGTTACTCCAGATTTAATAAGGCTCTCAATTGGTGTTGAAGGAATCGATGACATTATATATGATTTGAAACAAGCTCTAGAAAAAGCAGTTAAATAGTTACAAAGGAAGGATGATCTAAATGCCAATAAAAATACCAGACAATCTTCCAGCCTTTAAAACTTTAAATAAGGAAAATATTTTTACTATTACAGAGGACTGTGCATTTCACCAAGATATTCGTCCTTTAAAAATTATTATTTTAAACCTTATGCCTACAAAAATTGATACAGAGACGCAACTTCTAAGACTGCTTGGAAACTCTCCACTTCAAATTGATGTAGTGCTTCTTCACCCTAAAAGCCATGCTAGTAAAAATATATCTGAAGAACATTTAATTAAATTTTATAATACTTTTGATGAAATAAAAGATTTGAGATTTGATGGGATGATAATAACAGGGGCTCCAATTGAGAACCTTGCTTTTGAAGAAGTAGATTACTGGGAAGAACTTGAAGAAATTATGCAGTGGAGTGTACGAAATGTATACTCTACGTTGCATATTTGCTGGGGTGCTCAGGCAGGGCTTCATTACCATTACGGATTACAAAAACATAAATTAGATAACAAAATGTTTGGTGTGTTTAAACATAAAATAACAAAACAAAACACTAAGCTTTTAAGTGAATTTGATGATGAATTTTATGTTCCACATTCAAGGTTTACTGAAATAAGAAAATCTGATATTGATAAAATAAATGAACTTGAGATAATATCAGAATCTGATGAATCAGGAATTTACATTGTATCTGCAAAAAAAGGACGTCAAATTTTTGTAACTGGACATTCAGAATATGATCCATTAACGTTAAAAAAAGAATATGACAGAGATATAGCAAATGGAATAGATAGAAATGTTCCAAAAAATTATTATCCCAATGATGATCCAACTAAAACGCCTGTTGTAAAATGGCGAGGTCATGCAAGTTTGCTTTTCTCAAATTGGTTAAACTATTATGTATACCAAGAAACGCCTTACAATTTAATATATCTAGAATAGTATGTATAAAAACTACTGATAATATATTTATGTCAGTAGTTTTTATATATTGTATTTATTATCAATTAGTTTGTTTAATACCTTCTTCTGCTTCTATAAGTTGGATTGCGTGCCCATGCTAAAAATCAATAAAATATAAAGGCGCTTCCCATTTAATTAAGAAACCTCCTTTATAACTAAAATATTATTAAACTTCTTTAACTATCTCATCGTACCCTCTTCTATAAGCTCTTGGGTAAAGTGTATTACTCTCATCTAAGTGACCAAGTGAAATTAACATAACTACAGTCTTATTTTCATCAAGTTCAAATTCTTTTCGTACACCCTCGAAATCCATACCACTCATTGCATGAGAATCGACTCCAAGGCTCTTAGCCGCATACATTATAGACATAGCGAGTAATCCTGCATTACTTTCAGCAAACTTTAATTTGTTTTCATTAGATGTACCATATAACCCAGCTGCCATTCCTTGTGTACCTGCTAATTTTTCTTTATCTCCACCCATTAACTTTAACATGTCTTTCCATGTAGGGTTTGATGCTTCATATCCTGTTTTATTACCTACTATAATTAAAGTAACCGGAGCCTCTAGTATCTTAGGCTGAGCTGCAAATTTATGCAATCTTTCTTTTCCCTCTTTAGATTTTACTGCTATAATCTCCCAAGGTTGAAGATTAAATGCTGATGGTGCGAGTACTGCAAGGTTTATTATATCTTTAAGTAATGCATCATCTATCCCTTTATTAGTGTCAAAAAAATTAATTGCTCTTCTACTTTCATAAACTTCTCTTAAATTCATTTAAATACACTCCCCAATTTTCTTAAATTTTATTATTGTTTGTTAATAATTATTATTAACTACTTTATGTTATTATAATACTAGTTATACCTTACATATGTGAAGTAAATTTATATTATTCTACCTAACAATCTCATATATATAATATACAAAAGACATCATTCCATTATATACTAAATTTATATATTAATGACTATTATTTACTAATTGCTTTTCTAAATACAGTTTTAATTAATTATATCTGTCAACTGAATTTGAAAATGTCCCAAAAAGTTTTAATTATTAGCACCAGCAATAGCTGGTGCTTTATTACGTTTTTAACCTATTTTGGGGTATAGCAAACACATCTTAA